>CAKSNI010000073.1 GCA_934476025.1 uncultured Eubacteriales bacterium
AAAACGGAACCCGGAGTTCCAGCGAATTGGCCATGGATGTTTTGTCCGCTTTTAAAAGAATATCCCCCATCAGCCACATATGAATATCCAGGTATTGCATTTTGGTGACGGTATCTTTGTCCTGAACTTCGTCATAGAACTTCTTGCAAAGCAATTGCGGAGCGCAGGCGTTTTTGGCTGCTGCGCTGTTCAGAAGAGCATCCCGCTCTTTTTTGGAAAAGATATTGGCGTTGCCGATAAAGCGTTCCTCAATGGTTTGCCCCCGACGGATCAGATAGTTGATGCCGTGCTTTTTCGGAAGATGCATACAGATTTTGGAAATCAATCGGCGCAGACCAAAGGGAAGTTTGTCATAAGCCGTCAGGGTCAGCGGTTCCTCGTAAATCCGGTAACCGCCGAACAGTTCGTCGGCCCCTTCGCCGGACATAACAACCTTGACATACTGACTGGCAAGATTGGAAACAAAATAGAGGGCGATGGCAGCCGGATCAGCCAGCGGTTCGTCCATATAGTATTGGATTTCGGGGAAGGTGTCCCAATATTCCTGAGGGGTGATGATTTTGCTGATGTTTTCCACCCCGATGGTATCGGCGAACTTTTTGGCATAATGAATTTCGTTGTAACGGTCGCCGTCCGGGCTTTCAAAACCAACGGTGAAGGTTTTGTCTACCTTGGCCGCCTCGGCGATATAGCTGGAATCAATGCCGCTGGACAAAAAGGAACCGACCTCTACATCGGCGCTGAGTTTGTGGGCGGCAACCGATTCCCGTACCGTCTGATCGACCTTTTCGGCATAATAATCCAGAACGCCGTCTTCGGGGGTGAAGTTCGGCCGGAAATAACGCTTTTTGGTCAGTTTTCCGTCACGGTAGGAAAAGAAATGCGCCGGGGGCAACTTATACACATTTTTGAAAAAGGTTTCCTCGCAGGGTGAATATTGGAAGGAAAGAAAATGCCCAAGAGCTTCTTCATTGAGTTCCTTTTTGAAATGCGGATGCAGCAAAAACGATTTGATTTCGGAACCGAAAAGAAAACTGTCCCCCATAAAGGTGTAGTAAAAAGGCTTGATGCCGAACATATCCCGGGCCCCGAAGAGGGAACCGTCTTTGCGGTTATACAAAACAAAGGCGAACATTCCTCTTAAGCGGGGAACCAGTTCTTCCCCCCATTCTTCATACCCGTGAAGCAGAACTTCGGTATCGGAATGGCTGGTGGAAAAGGTATGACCGGCTTTTAACAGTTCTTCCCGCAATTCGGCGTGATTATAGATTTCTCCGTTGAATACAACTACCAGGCTGCGGTCTTCGTTGAACATCGGCTGATTGCCGTCGGCCAAATCCACGATGCTGAGCCGGCGGAACCCGAGCGCTATCTGATCATCAACATATCGGCCGGCACTGTCCGGCCCGCGGTGGGCGATGCGGTCCATCATGGAGGATAGCAGAGAACCGTCGTCCCCGATTGCATTGGTAAAACCGACAAATCCACACATATTGGTTCACTTCCTTATGATCTCTGAGAATGCTTCATTTTACCACATCTTGAAGCAGATTACCATACTTTTTTGAAAAAACATTGCAAAGCAATCCGCACAGAAACCCAATGGCAGCTCCGGCAACGGCTAAAAACGGGAAATACCGCCACATTCCGTTGTTTCGAAAGAGCAGGGAAGCCATCGCCACCTGAGCGGCGTTGTGGGCTACAGCCGAAAGCAGACTTTTCCCGGCAGCGGTGAAAATGCGGACTTTGCGCAACAGGTACATCACCGCAAAAGAGCAAAGAGCGGCCGGAAGGGAATAGCAAAGGGAAAATACCCCCTGGAAAAGAAAAGCGCAAAGCAAAATTCGGCAGAGATTGATCGAAAGGGCAAAACCGGGACGATCGGCGAGAATCAACAGCAAAACAACGGCGTTGGAAAGGCCGAGGCGGATGCCGGGAAGAAACGGAATGATCGGAATCAGGCTTTCAAGGAATGAAAGAATCATGCAAAAGGCGACCGCGGCCGCCCCGAAAGCAACCCGCTTACTCACGCGACCACCTCCAAAACAACCCGGTTCGGCAAACAGACAACGGTTTGCCCGTTTCGGGAAATCCACCCGGTATGAACGCAGATCTGATCCCGGCAGTCGGCGCTTTCCATTCGGGCTTTCCCGTTTTGAATGACAACGGTTCCGTGGGAAAGGGGATAATAGGTGTCCTGATCTAAAGGCAGAACCGCCACAATCTGATTGTCAACGGCTATCTGCAGTTGCCCGCCCGGCGGTCGTTGAAAAAACAGCAGGAAAAAAAGCGTGGCCGCACCCATCCAGACGGTCAAAAGGGCAATCCAATCGCCTTTTTTCAGCATAAGCCGTTCCTCCTTTTTTGTCCTTTTGGCTTTATTGTATCACATCTTTACAAATGCCGCAATATCCGCTATAATGGGAACATGAAAAAGTTGTTTTGCCTTTGGCTTTGTTTGGTTCTTTTCCTGTCGGCCCTGACGGGGTGTTCTCCGCAAATGATCCGGGTGACCGGGGTGTATTTTGATACCGTGGTGCAGATTTCCGCCGATGTTCCGTCGGATGTACTGGACGGGGCGCTGGAGTTGTGCCGGTATTATGATGAATTGTGGGATGCCCGATCTCCAAAGAGTGATCTTTTCCGAATCAACCATTCCGATTCGCCGGTTTCGGTGCAGCCCGAAACGCTGACTCTGATGCGGGATGCTGTGGAAGCCTGCCGAAATTCGGACGGGCGTTTTGACATTACCATGGCCTCGGTTTCGTTTCTGTATGATTTTCAGTCGGAAGAACTGCCGGAAGAAACGGCCATTTCGGATGCTCTCTCCCGGGTGGATTACCGGCGGATTCAGATCGGGGAAGATTCGGTTTGCGCCAACGGAACTTCAGTAGATTTCGGGGGCATTGCCAAAGGATATATTACCGATCGGCTGGCTTCTTACTTAAAAGAAAATGGAGCCACCCGGGCGGTGATCAACCTCGGCGGAAATGTACTGACCTTCGGAAAGAAAGATGCCCGGGTCGGAATTGCCAAACCGTTCAGCTCCGAAATTTGCGTCACGGTGGAGCAGACCGACGGGCTTTCTCTGGTAACTTCCGGGATTTATCAGCGGTATATCGAAAAAGACGGGCGGATTTATCACCATATTCTGGATCCGAAAACCGGGTACGGCGCTGAAAATGACCTGGCTTCGGCTACGGTGATTTCGGCCTGTTCAGAAACAGCGGATGCCCTGTCTACTACCTGTATGCTGCTGGGAAGCGGATCGGCTCTTGAAAAAATCAATTCGCTTGACGGGGTGGAATGCGTACTGATCCTGCGGGATGGGTCGGTGCGGCTCAGCAACGGGCTTACTCAAAAAGGCGGCCGGATCTTTCTTTCCCAAAAGAAAACGAAATAGAGGAATTGGGGGCGGCCCCTCTTTTTGCTTGACTTTTTGCCGGAAGTGGTGTATCATACAGAATATGCCGCTGTGGTGGAATAGGCAGACACAAGGGACTTAAAATCCCTCGGTAGCAATACCGTACCGGTTCAAGTCCGGTCAGCGGCACCATATCGAGTGTTCATAAGGGATTTGACTTTATGAATACTCGATTTTTTATGTCTTGGCACATTGATTGTGTAGGAGCAGGTGTTGAAGCCTGCTCTTTTGTTATGCCGTTTTCGGCTCGGTCAAATACTTGGTCGCGACACCTTTTGTGTATCGGCGACGATATTCGGTCTGTGAGATACTTCGGGTATCTCCCCATATCCGACAAAGCAATAATAGATAACGATTCTCTGCGTTCGTTTCTTACCTTTGCCTTCCGTTTCATACTTGTGGGACAGGTACGCTGTTCAAGCAATTGTCCGAGATCGACCCAGCCTGCAGCGAACGTATGGAAAGCGTCGTTTCCGCTACCGGGAAATGAGCTGCACGCATTTCGTTTCTTCGCCGTCATCCAGCAGCAGACAGTTTCCCTTATAGCAATTACAGCAAGCTTTGCGCACAAGGGCGTTGATTTTTGTCCGCTGCTTCGGTGTGATTTTGAGCATAGAACTTTCCTCCTTTTTCTCGTCAATTTGATAACCGTATTTGTCCCACGAAGTTCATATTGTGGGGGCAGTTAACAAACAACCATGGTATTGAAAAATCGGAAAAACTGTGGTATAATAATGCCAAGTTTTCTATAGGGGAACGGCTTATGAAAAGCAAAAAATATATCATACCGGAAATAGCGGCGCAAAGTATCATTTCCGCCGCTATGATGCAGGAGCTACTGCAAATGAAAGCGCAGATGGCGCAAAACGGCGGCGAAACGCCGAAAACGGACGAAACACCGTCCGACACCACTTTGCTGTAATCGCGGAAAAGCCACGTTTACATATTGTCATTGAAAAATAGGAAAAGGAGGAAAAAAACAATGACAAGTAGTAAATCTACCAAGCGGGCATTGATTTCCAGCGCACTGGCTATCCTTATGTGCGTGGCAATGCTCATCGGCACCACCTTTGCGTGGTTCACCGACACCGCATCTACCGGGGTCAATAAGATCCAGGCGGGAAATTTGAACATCGAACTGCAAATGAAGGGCAACGACGGCAAATGGGTCAATGCCGAGGGCAAGGCCCTTACTTTCAAGACCAAAGACAATAGAGCCGCCGACCAAATTCTTTGGGAGCCGGGCTGTACATACGAGCTGCCGCAGCTCCGTGTTGTCAACAAGGGCAACCTTGCTCTGAAGTACAAGATTCAGATTACCGGTATTCAGGGCGACGCAAAGCTCAATGAGGTTATTGATTGGACCATCAACGATGCCGCTATCGATCTGACCGAGGAACATCTGCTTGCCGGTCAGCAGGGCGCCGCTTTCACCATCAAGGGTCATATGCAGGATACCGCCAATAACGATTATCAGAATCTTACTATTGATGGCATCGGCATTACCGTTTACGCCACCCAGGACACTGTGGAGAACGACAGCTTCGGCAACACCTATGATGAAAATGCCACCTACTATCCCGTGATTGATCTTGCCAGCTTGAAGGATGCAATTAAGAACGGCGGAAATGTGGCTGTCGATGCGGATGTAGCGGTCAGCGGCGTGGATAATATGGCAAACCGCACTATTATTTCCAAGCCCACTACGCTGCAGTTGAATAAGAAGATCACCAGCCCGTATGAAATGGGTAATAATAACACCAATTTTACTGCATTGATTGTTGCCGCTGACACGACCATCAACGCAGGTGAAGACGGCGGCATTGATACCCAGGGTGGTGCTTATGGTATCAATGTTTTAAGTGGTGCAAACCTGGTCATTAACGGCGGCACATACTATGGTGGCGGCACTGCAGTACAGGTGCAAAAAGGTACAGTGACGATCAATGGCGGCCACTTTGCGGTAGAGCCTTTTAGCGATGTTCGCTACGGCTACAACTTCCTGCTGAACTGCATTGACGCTGCGTACAAGGACGGCACCGCCAATATCATCGTCAAGGGCGGCACTTTCGTGAACTTCAACCCGGCGAATTGCAAGGCCGAGGGTGAGGGCACCAACTTCGTGGCAGAGGGCTATGGCGTTGTGGCTACACCGCAGGCCAACGGCGATGTGTGGTACACGGTTGTGGCAGAGAGCACTACCGGTAAGACCTTCAGCAGCGGCACTCATACCCTCAGCACCGGCATCACTGCGACTGATGCAAACGCTGTGGCAGTGTATGCTAAGGACGGCGCTGACATCACCATCAACGGCGGTGCTTATGACGGCGGTGATGGCGGCAACAATATCTGCGTACGGGTTGATCGCAACTCCAAGGTTACCATTAAGGACGGCACCTTCACCGTAGGCGGCGATGCAAATGGATACGGAAACTCCGTTGTCTATACTGTTGGCGGAAGCGTTACCATAGAGGGCGGCTTCTTCTATACTGATTATCAGTACGGTGGCTTCTATTATGTGCTGAATCAAGACAATATCGCGCTCGGCACCATTACCGTCAAGGGCGGTACTTTTGTGAACTATGATCCCTCCAAG
>CAKSNI010000074.1 GCA_934476025.1 uncultured Eubacteriales bacterium
GGGCTAACGGTGCCGGCAAAACCACCATTACCAACCTCATCAACCGGTTTTACGATATTGCCGACGGAAAAATCCGGTATGACGGCATCAATATCAATAAGATCAAAAAGAGCGATCTGCGGCGCAGTTTGGGAATCGTGCTGCAGGATGTTAACCTTTTTACCGGAACCGTGCTGGAAAATATCCGGTACGGCCGATTGGATGCCACCGATGAAGAATGCGAAGCGGCGGCCCGCCTGGCCGGGGCCGATGGATTCATTGCCCGACTGCCGCAGGGATATCAGACGGTGCTGCACAATAACGGGGCCAATCTTTCCCAGGGGCAGCGTCAGCTGATTTCCATCGCCCGGGCGGCGGTAGCCGATCCGCCGGTCATGATTTTGGATGAGGCCACCAGTTCCATTGACACCCGCACGGAAGCGTTGGTGCAGCGGGGCATGGATAAACTCATGGAGGGCCGAACGGTCTTTGTTATCGCCCATCGGCTTTCCACGGTTCGCAATTCCGATGTAATTCTGGTGCTGGATCACGGTCGGGTGGCCGAAAAAGGCAGCCACGACGAATTGATCCGGCAAAAGGGAATGTACTATTGCCTGTATACCGGGGCGTTTGAGTTGGAATAACCCGGCCTTTCGGAAATATTTGTTTTAAATCCCCTTTGCCCTTTCGGCAGGAGGGGGTTTTTAAATTTGTCATGCAGAAAAACGGGATCCGAAAGGGGATGTCGGGGACAATCCCGGCTTTATCGCTTGTACAGACCGGTGCCTCCTTCTGACGAGGGAGGGAACGGAAACGCCGTTTTGACGGAGGAACAGAAAGAAAAAAGCCTTGATGCAAACTATGGTTTTGGTAAAATAAAATCCCATTATGCCAATACTTCGCAGAGCGTTTTTTTATAGTCTATGCGATTCAAAAATCTCTTCCGCAATCCGCTTCGCGCCGATCCTTTTCAGAGGGAACCGGGGGCTCTGCCGGATTTTTGCCGGGACAAACCCTTGCCTCCTTTCGTCAGCGGCGGAGAAGGCTCTCATCCACAGAAACTTGAGGATTCTACTTGAAAAAGTTCGCGAAAAATGGTATATTCAGTGGTAGAAAAAATGCTTGTGGCCATGCGGGGTCCGGACCGGAAAAAATGACTTCCGCTGATTTAGCCGGCTGTTCAAACCGGATACAAGCGAATCTTACAGGTCGATTCCGACTCCATTCAAAAGGAAAAGGGGCGCGGACGGCCAACCCGGCGGCCGCGGCTGCCGAAAAGGGGGAAAATCCGTGACATTACGGGAACTGAAAATCGGCCAAAGCGCCGTGGTACAAAAGGTTGGCGGGCAGGGGAGCCTGCGGCAGCATTTTCTGGATATGGGGGTCATTCCGGGAGCGGAAATCACGCTGGAAAAATATGCCCCGATGGGAGATCCGATGGAACTTCGCATTCACGGGTACGAATTGACGCTGCGGCTCAGCGACGCCGAAAAAATCGAAATTTCTCCCCTGCAAAACAACGGGGAGGAACCCGGGAAGGACGGGAAGAAATGGCTTCCCCGGCTGAATACCGTGGATCACCCCGGCCTGGGCGAGGATGGAATTTATCATAAGAAAGACGAAGAAAAACCGCTGGAAAAGGGAACGGTGCTGACCTTTGCCCTGGCCGGAAACCAGAACTGCGGCAAAACAACCCTGTTCAATCAGCTGACCGGTTCCAACCAGCATGTCGGAAATTTCCCCGGGGTAACGGTGGATCGGAAAAGCGGCGCCATCCGGGGGTATGAAAATACCTTAGTAACGGATTTGCCGGGCATTTACTCCCTTTCCCCCTACACTTCGGAGGAAATCGTTTCCCGTCAGTTTATTCTGGATGAAAAACCGAAAGGCATTATCAATATTGTGGATGCCACCAATATGGAACGCAATCTCTATCTGACGCTGCAATTGATGGAACTGGATATTCCGATGGTGCTGGCGCTGAATATGATGGATGAGGTCAAGCAAAACGGCGGAACCGTTCGGATTAACGATATGGAAGAACTGCTCGGCATTCCGGTGGTGCCGATTTCGGCCAGCAAGAATGAAGGTGTGGACGAACTGATTTGCCATGCCGTTCATGTGGCACAGTATGCCGAAAAGCCGCGCCGCACCGATTTTTGCCGGGATGACGGTAAAACCGGGGCGGTTCACCGCGCCATCCACAGCATTATGCATCTGATTGAGGATCACGCACAGCGCGCCGGAATCCCGGTTCGCTTTGCCGCCGGAAAACTCATTGAGGGGGATCCCCGGGTTTGCGAAAGCCTGCGCCTGGATGAAAACGAAACCGAAACGGTGGAGCATATCATTCGCCAGATGGAACAGGAACGGGGGCTGGACCGGGCCGCCGCGATGGCGGATATGCGGTTTTCCTTTATTACCGAATTGTGCCGCCGGACGGTGGTAAAACCCAAAGAAAGCAAAGAACACCTGCGTTCCCGGAAAATCGACCGGATTCTGACCGGAAAATATACGGCGCTGCCGGCCTTTATCGGGATTATGGCATTGGTCTTTTATCTCACCTTTAATGTGATCGGGGCTTCTTTGCAGAATCTTTTGCAGATGGGCATTGATGCCCTGACCCAATCGGTGGACCGCCTGCTGGCTTCGGCCGGAGTGAACGGGATTGTCCGCTCGCTGATTGTTGACGGCGTTTTCACCGGAGTGGGAAGCGTGGTCAGCTTTGTGCCGATCATCGTGGTTCTTTTCTTCTTCCTTTCTTTGCTGGAAGACAGCGGATATATGGCCCGGGTGGCCTTTGTGACCGATAAAATGCTGCGGAAAATCGGCCTTTCGGGGCGGAGCATTGTGCCGATGCTGATCGGCTTCGGATGCACCGTTCCGGGGGTAATGGCCAGTCGGACGCTGCCCTCTCAACGGGATCGCCGCATGACGGTCATTCTGACCCCGTTTATGAGTTGTACCGCCAAATTGCCCATTTACGGCTTTTTGATTCAGAGCTTTTTCCCAAAATATTCCGGGCTGTTTATGGTGGGAATTTACCTGCTGGGCATTTTAACCGGTATTCTGGTTGCCCTGATTACCAAAGGAACCGTTTTCCGGGGCGAAGCCGTTCCCTTTGTCATGGAACTGCCCAATTATCGGATGCCGGGGACCAAAAATGTTCTGATGCTGCTTTGGGATAAAGCCAAAGATTTTCTGAGCCGGGCTTTCACCGTGATTTTTGTGGCGTCGCTGATTGTTTGGTTCCTGCAGACCTTTGATTTCCGCCTGAACGCCGTGACCGATTCCAAAGACAGCATTCTGGCGGTGCTGGCCGGCACCATTGCCCCGGTCTTTTCTCCGATCGGGTTGAATGACTGGCGGATTGTTACGGCGCTGACGGCCGGATTTATGGCCAAGGAAAGCGTGGTTTCCTCGCTGAAGGTACTTACGGCCTTCTCTTCGATTGCGGCGGTACTCAGCCCGGCTTCGGCCGTCAGTATGCTGGTATTCTGCCTGCTGTATACCCCCTGCGTGGCGGCTGTGGCGGCCATCCGCCGGGAATTGGGCGGCGGCTGGGCGGCTTTGATTGTGGTGGGTCAGTGTGTGCTGGCCTATTTGATGGCGCTGCTTTCCCACACGATATGCCTGCTGATCGGGGTGGTGTGACCGGTGAATTGGCTGGATATTCTCTGCACGGCGGCGGTACTGGGTGCGGCCGGATGGGCGCTTATCCGTATTTTTCGTCGGCACAAAAGCGGAAAATGCACCGGCTGCGCGTGCGGCTGCCCGACGGAACGGCCGGGGCGATGCTCATCCGCCCGGCGGTGCTCCGGGCGCGAAAAGAATTGACTTTTCGGACAGGCCTGTGTATAATGATAGGACAGAAGAATTTCCGAATGCCCGTTTTCGGCCTGTGCCGCGCGGTCGGGCAACGCGGAGGGAAGGGTTGTTGAGGTTTTGGGGAATTCCAAATTTTTTCGGGATTTTCGGCGGTATCTGCCGCTGCTGAAAAACCTGGTTTCCAAAGATATCAAAATCAAATACCGCCGTTCGGTGCTGGGTGTGGCCTGGAGTGTGCTGAATCCGCTGCTGATGATGGTGGTCCTGACCAATGTATTTAAAATGCTGCTGCGGGCGAATGTTGACAACTTCGCCACCTATTATATTATCGGTTCCTCCCTGTGGGGCTTTTTCTCCGAAGCAACGACCGGTTCGCTTTCCTCCATCATGGGGGCGGCCCCGCTCATTAAAAAGGTCTATATCCCCAAATATATTTTTCCGCTGGAAAAATGTGTTTTTGCGCTCATCAACTTTTTGCTGAGTATGATCGCGGCTCTGGTGGTCATGCTGTGCCAGGGGGTATATCCCACCTTTACGGCTCTGCTGTTCCCGATTCCGGTACTGCTTTGCTTTCTTTTCACCTGCGGAATGTGCCTGATTGTCAGCGCCGTAACGGTGTATTTCCGGGATGTGGCACATTTTTACGGGGTTTTGCTCACCCTGTGGATGTACCTGACGCCGATTCTTTACCCGGTCAGCCTGTTGGAAGGTCACCCCTTTGTGGAAACCGTGGTTCGACTGAATCCGATGTATTATTATGTGACTTATTTCCGGGATGTTCTGATGTACGGCCGGGTGCCGGGGCTGACATTCCACCTCATCTGCATCGGGATTGCGCTGATTGTATTCGGCTTCGGGGTGCTGATCTTCAAAACACTGGAACGCAAGTTTATTCTGCATATCTGACGGGTGGAGAACACAATGAACAAAGAAAATGCGGTGGAATTGCACGATATTGAAATGCATTTCAATATGAGCAAGGAAAAGCTGGAAAATTTAAAGGAATACTTTCTGAAACTGGTTCGCCGTCAGTTGATGTTTGAAGACTTTGTGGCGCTGGACCATGTTTCGGTCAATATCAAAAAAGGCGATGTTTTCGGTATTGTCGGGCTGAACGGAAGCGGAAAAAGTACCACACTCAAGGTAATTTCCGGCATTTTAAAACCGACCCGGGGAACGGTGGAGGTGGATGGCGTTATCGCTCCGCTGATTGAACTCGGGGCCGGGTTCGATATGGATCTCACCGCCCGGGAGAACATTTATCTGAACGGGTCGGTTCTCGGATTTTCCAAAAAATTCATGGATTCGAAATTCGACGAAATCGTGGAATTCTCCGAAATGAAGGACTTTCTCGATGTGCCGATGAAGAATTATTCTTCGGGTATGGTGGCCCGGATCGGCTTTGCCATTGCCACCGTTACCACACCGGATATTCTGATTGTGGATGAAATTCTGTCGGTTGGGGACTTTTTGTTCCAGCAGAAATGCGAAGAACGCATCAACCGCATGATGAATGACGATACCACCGTAATTATTGTATCCCATTCCATTGAACAGATCGAACGCCTGTGTAAGCACTGTATGTGGCTGGAACACGGTAAGGTCAAAATGATCGGGGATACCAAAACGGTGTGCGACGCATACAAAACCAGCCAGCGGGCGTAACGCTGCGGCTGCCTTTTCCCGGCTCTGCGGCCGGGAAAACTGTTTTATAAAGGAGAATGACGATGTCTGAACCGAACACCCATACCGAAAACGCTCCGGCGGCCGGGCCTTCGCTGCGGCAAAAGGTCAAAGGAATGATGCGCCGCGTTCTGCCCGCTCCGCTCCGAAAAGCCGGAGGAAAACTGCTGCGCGCTGTCCGGGGGCAATCCGGCGGCAAAAACCGCTACCGCAGGTGGCAGGTCATTACCGATCGGTGGGTTCGGCGGCAGCCCTGGCTGACCCAGGGGCCGAAAATCAGCATTCTGGTACCGCTGTACAATACCGACCCCAAAATGCTCAAACAAATGATCCGCTCCTGCCTCAAGCAGACCTATCAGAATTTTGAACTCTGCCTTGGCGATGCCGGGGATGAAGAACATCCCGAAGTCGGGCAGATTGCCCGGCGGTTTGCCCGGAAGGATTCCCGGGTTCTTTATCGCAAACTGGCGGAAAATCTGGGCATTGCCGGAAATACCGCCCGGTGCCGGGA
>CAKSNI010000075.1 GCA_934476025.1 uncultured Eubacteriales bacterium
TTCCAATACATGGGGATGCTCACAAATATAGGGGTAAAACTCCGGTTTTTGAGTCGGAAGAAGATCCACCCGAACAAAAGCGACAATCGGAAATCCGGCCCGCTTCAAATCCACATTGGCCTGGTATCCGCTGATGATGCCCTCTTTTTCCAGTTTTTCAATCCGCGCTGCCGTTGCCGGGGAGGAAAGATAGACCTTTCCGGCCAATTGCTTAAGCGGAGTCCGGGCATTTTGCTGCAAAAGGGTGATCAGTTTCCGGTCGATTTTATCAATCATTTGGGGTCCCCACTTTCCGTTTTTCTCTTAAAATTATACTTGAGTTTGGCCAAAAAGTCAAACAAAAAGTGCCGATCCACTTAATATCTTTAGGGAAACCGTCCGATTTTCTGATTTTTCATCGGTTTTTGATTTCTGAAAAGCAGGTCATTACTGGAATTTTCCCGCCGTTGATGATATTCTTTTATCGAACACCGTAAGAGTTCCCTGTTCATCCAGTGTGCAGAGAATTACCTGCTCGGGGTGCAAAATTCCCTGCTGAGCCAACGCGCAGAAAAGCCAGTTGACATCCTTTCCGAATTCCCGCAGATTGTGATAAACGATTTTCCCGTCCATCATCACCGGAAGAGGAACCGGGGCGGCCTCGGGAACAATTTTCAAATCATTCGGCGTAGCCGGACGAAAGGCTTCTTTCGGACAAAAGCTCACCGTTCCGCTGGGTTCCATCACGGCCAGACGGATCTGGGAAAGATCAAAATACCCGTTGGAGCGGGCCTGCATCATGAATTCGCTCAGATCCATTCGGCAGCGTTTGAAATTTTCCCGGTCAATTTTCCCGTTTTCCAAAAGCACAACATTTTTCCCGAATAAAAACCGCCGCAGGCCCATCGATTTCGAGCAGCAGATTGATACCAAAAAACCGAAAATCCCATAGACTGCCATCGCGGTCAAAGGAATCCAGGGATTTTCTAATTCGGTCGACATTTCCGCGGCAATGGAACCGATGGTGATCCCGTTAATATAGTCGAAGGTGGTCAGTTGGGAAACCTGCTTATTTCCGCACAAACGCGTCAACAAAAACAACACCGCCAGCGAAATCAGCGAAGTTCCGATTACCTGTAAAAATTTCATAGTCAACCCCTGTTTCATGTTTTTCTACCGATTAGGATGCCGATTTGGAAAGATTCTATTCCGGCAGCGAAGCACAAAAAGAAAAAACCAGATCCGTATTGTTGGTCCAATTCACTCGTTTCAGAAAATTATTTGCGAAAAGAAATGTGAAGATTTTGCTAAATTTTTGTTGATATAATTGAAATATTTTGTCAAAATATACTTGCAAAAATGTTTTGCAAGTATATTCAGACAGGAGGTGTTCCCGATGTTTCTTTTGCCCTCTACTGATATAATATCAGTAAGGTGATTGTATGGAAAGAATTCTACCAATGGTATCTATTATTTTAACCGCTGTTTTGATCTTTTCAGGTTTCCGTACACCGCTTTCCACCGCTACTCCAACAGAAAATACAAATTCACTTGCATTGGACAAATTGCTTGCCAACACTGCCGCAATCGAGTCACAATCCTCTACAGGCATAGTAAGCGGTGGCATTTACAACATAAAAAACAATGATACCGGTAAATCCCTAAATGTTCATTACGGAGTTGATGCCGACGGAACGAATGAGTATCAATGGAGTTACGATGGAAGTATGGAACAAAAATTGAAAGTAGTTTATCGTTCCTCAACTCAATCAGATCTTTTGTACGCAATGTGCAGTTCCTCGGGCAATAATCGTGCTATCGATGTATCCAACCAGGGGCCTCTCTTGGCTGGTTCCTATGGATGGCGGAATTATCACCGGTGTTGGCTGCACTGTTCACTCAAACTGTTCTGTCAAGGCAACCCTCTTTTACAAGTCGTAATGCAACAGAGGCCAGTTGTTCTGCCAAAACTGACCGTATCATTTCTCCCGAGATCGCAGAGCCAAAAATTTCAATTGGGGAAACCAAAATCAATGATACTTACTTGAGCATGCAACATGATTCGAATGTGTTGGTTATACCAAGCTGGATTTGGGCATGTAAAAAATCGAATCCAAATCTTACCGTGCCAAACAACTCCACATTCCACAACACAACCACCGTCATGTTGGATGGTGCCCTGTATCCTTTGCAAACCGTTGAGAATTGCTTTACATTTTAAGGAGGATCGATTATGAAGAAAAAAACCATTGCAGTTATTGTGATTGTCTGTGTTCTTTTGGTTGCCGCTGCCGGCATTGCGGTTGGCCGGCGCTATATGAGCAAGCAGGAAGAAGATTTCTTTTCCGCCGCCAAAGATGCTTCCTCCGCGGGAAAAACCGTGGTGGCCACCGTTGACGGAAAAAACATCTACCGGGAGGATGTGGAATTTCTGAAGGCTGCCAACCGGCTATCCGCTCAGCATCTTCCGGCCGGTACGGCTTCCATCGCCGTTTCAGCCAAAAGTGATCAGGAAATTTTGGATCAGCTGATTCAAAACGAAGTCCTTTTGAAGGAAGCCGAAAAGAAAAACCTGGAATACTCCCTGGAAGAAGCCAAAAAGCAGCAAAAAATCTTCTATGACAACATCATGCAGGCCAACGATGAACAGACCGAATTTTTAAAGAACTATCTTTCGGAAATGGGTTTGGACGAGGAAGGGTATCTGCAGGTTGCCGCCAAAGGCTATCGGGATCTGATGACCCGAAGCAACCTGTATAATGATTATATCAGTCACCTTTCCGCTGCCCAGGCTGCGGACCCGGAGGCCGCTTTCCAGAGCTATGTTACCCAGCTGGTCAGCCAAGCGAGCGTTTCCTATTCGTAAAAATTTTTAAAATGCGGAGCGCCGCTTCGCCGATCCATCCTTTTGATCTTTTAAGAAAAATCGGCTCCCGGGAAACCGGGGGCCGATTTTTTTGAGTTCGTACAGATCCCTTACCGATGTTCCGGTTGTGTTTATTCCAAAAAGCCCTGCTTTTCAAAGCTGAGCGCAAACAGGTTTTCGCTGGCCAGCGCATCACTTTGTGCCAGCTGTTCCCGGGCATCCTCTCCGGCCGCGTTGCGGATCAGAGCCATCAGATAATTGGCCCGGGTAATGGGGAATTCCGTCAAAAGCCGGATTTTTTCCTGCGGATCCCTGCCGGTTTTATCTAACAAAACGGCCGTTTCATAAACCAGCTGCTGGCTGGCCGGATCGGCTTTCCGAGCCGCTGCCATCCGTTCCAAGGCTTCGGCCGGGCGTCTTCGCTGATTGAACGACACCAGTGCCGAATTCCGCAGCCCCAGGGCGCTCGAATCTTTTCTGAACAATTTCTCGGCTTCTTCCCATTGTCCGAAATGATACAGCAGACAGCCGAGCAGGGTTCCGAGGTGAGCATTTCCGGTTTGTTCCGCTGCCCAGGAAAGGGCCGCTTTTTCAATCCGACGGATCGGGTAAGACGGACCCAGCGGCAGCGATGCCGCTTGGCCTGCCGCCGCAACATCCTGTTTTAAAGCGGCCGCCACCGGGCAGCTTGCCGATTTGCCGCAGCACTCCGATCTCCGGGAAAGCTGCCGGTTTATGAAGGACCACCTCGGGGAAAAAAACACCGCCGAACAATTGGCCAGCCGTTGTCACATCAGCGAATCCTATTACCGCAATCTTTTTAAGAAAGCCGTCGGGGTTTCCTTCTACGAATACCTAACCGATCTGCGTATCCAAAAAGCCAAGGAACTGCTTTGGGACAGCCGCTGTTCCATTCCCGAAATTTGTGAAGTCTGCGGATTTTCTTCTCCTCAGCATTTTCACCGCATTTTCCGTTCCAAAACCGGGGAAACGCCGGGAGCCTATCGGCGCAAATTCCGCAGCGGCTATACCCGTTCGTTTTTTGAATAGCCCTTTTCCGGTTTTATAGCCGCCTTTCGTTTTTCGCAGAAAACTCGCCAAAATTTCCCCTACAAAACCGGGCAAAATTCATCATTTTTTCTCTTGTTTTTTGGGTTAGACGGTGCTAAAATGAAGGCGAAAAAACGGCGGAGAAAACGCCGCCGAATCTCAGAGGAGGAAGAAAAAAATGTCCAATCAAAAATCCACCAAACGGGCATTTCTTGGCGCCCTGCTTTCCATCGTGCTGTGCCTGGCCATGCTGATCGGGGCCACTTTTGCCTGGTTCACCGACACCAAAAGCACTTCGGTCAACAAGATTGAAGCCGGGAATCTGAAAGTGGAACTGCAAATGAAGGAAAACGGCAAATGGGTTGATGCCAAAGGCAAGATGCTGAATTGGCTCAAGTCTGCTGATGCCCAGCCGAATGAAGCCACCCTGTTTGAACCGGGATGCACCTATACCCTGCCCGAGATCCGGGTTGTCAACAACGGAAATCTGGCTCTGAAATACGAAATCCGGATTACCGGTGTTCAGGGCAACGCCAAACTGCTCAAAGCACTGGAATTCTCGGTCAACGGCACTGCTTTTTCCGATGCCCCCGGTTCCTATACCGGAACTTTGGCTGCCAAAACGGGTACCACCCCTACCCCGTCTGATCCGCTGACCCTTTCCGCTCATATGAAGGAAGACGCCGGCAACGAATATCAGGGTCTTACCCTGGAAGGAATCTCCTTTACGGTCTATGCAACCCAGGCTCCCAGATAATATGAAAGCTTCGACAATCAGTACGATGCCGCTGCTTTTGATGCCCTGGCGGATTTGTACCCGGTCAGCGCTTCCGAACCGGTAAACGATTCCGGCGATACCGTTATCACCAAAGATACCGTCACTGTTACCGTTCCGAAAGCTGCTGTTGAGGAACAGGCCAGCGCCATCACCGTTACCGTAGAGAAGAAGGCCGAGGTTGACCCGAACTTTGTTTTGAGTGATTCGCTCAACAAATTGCACCAGTTTGATGTAAAGGTTACGGGGATTGCTGCCGCCAACGCCGAGCCGATCACCGTAAAGCTGTTCATCGGCAAGGGGTATGTCTTTGAAGGAAATCAGGTTGCCATTCAGCACCTGAAGGCCGATCGGACGGTAGAAAAACTGACCGGCACCTATTCCGATGACGGATATGTCACCTTCACCACCACTTCGTTCTCTCCCTTCGCTGTCGAAGTTCCGGATATGGATGCCGTCATTCCGGCCGGGCTGGATACCACCTATTATGCCACTATGGTGAATGCCATTGCAGCCGTTCCCGAAAATGGAGAAACCGCGACCACTGTCACCCTGCTCCGGGATGCTGTCGGCGGCGGCTTGTGCACCAAAGACAATCACCCGAAGAATCTTATTTTGAATTTCAACGGGCACACCTATTCCGTTAAAAACCCCGGTGTCGGAAGCACCGGAACCGAAAACCAGGCGATGCACTGGAGCAAAAATTCGATTCTGCTGATGAAGAACGGCGCCTTGAAGGTTCTGCCCGGTTCCGATCAGATTGAATTCGGAATGCAGAATTATTCAACCTTTACCGCAGAGAACATGGTGTTCGACTTCACCGAAATTCCGGTTGGCCATTATCCGGATTTCACCGAAACCTATCCGAGCTTTGCCGCTTACAGCAATCTGGAAATTCCGCTGTTCAATAACAACAACAGCGTTTCGATGACCCTGACCGATACCACGATCATCTTCCCGAAGGAAAGCACCAAAGGAATTTATAACGATTCCGGTGTATTGACCCTGAACCACTCCACCATCGACGGCTATGTCTGCGTCGAAACGGTCAAGGCCAAAGTACTCAAAGACAGCAGTTCCTCCTGGAAGGGCTTCGTCAATTACTTTGAAGGCTATACCCCGGGTAGTCAGGAAGCCGAAAACGGCTATACCGCCTATTTCGTTACCGCAGAATAAATCGGCATCAATCGAGTAGGAAGCTGCCCATTCGTTGAGCAGCCGACCTCTCACACCACCGTGCCTACCGTTCGGTACACGGCGGTTCAATCCTATTGAGTGCATAGACTTGTACGC
>CAKSNI010000076.1 GCA_934476025.1 uncultured Eubacteriales bacterium
GTTGAAGCCGGTGTAGGTGTAGGCCGTGGCCTGCACCCGAACTACATCGGAATATGATACGGGGAGCCCGTTTTCATCCAGCTGGATGGGGGTGTCGGGAATCAGGGTGGAAATGGTAGTTCCATCGTCGGCAACCGATACCGATACCGTAGCCGCGGCCGGAGCGGCCGGGGCGGCCGGGGCAGAAACTTCGGCGGTGGAATCTTCTGCCACTTCGGGTTCCGGTTCGGGTTCTACAAAAGGAACAATATCCAGATAGGCTTCGGCAGTCAGGATGTCATCCGGGGAGAAATTGGTGATATCTTTTTCCCCGACTTCGATCCCGGCCCGGTCCAGCAATTCCCGAACCGTGGTGCGGGAGGTGCTGAAAACCCGGGTTTCGCTGCCGCGGGTGACGGTGACGCGGAAAATTTCCGAAACTTCCAGATTCAACCGGTTTCCACTGGCGTCACTGGAAAGCAGCTGATAGTTTTCACTGAATCCGGCGGAGGAAAGAATCCGCCCGATATCGGATTTCATGGTATAAAAGCGAACTGTGCTGTTGCCGTCAAAAATCGAAACCACATGAACCGCCACTGCCAGGTAAACGCTCAGACCAACCATCAAAACGGCCATGAGAACCAACCCGACCTTCCGGGAGTGGAAGCGAACATATTCCAGCAAACGCAGACGAATCGCTCTGATTTTTTTCAACATTGAATGACTCCTTCTTGTAAGACGGAAGTACGAATTTGCCAAGGCAAAAACGGTCTTCTTCGCCAAAAATGGAATACCCTTGCATTATAGCGTCAAATTGCGAAATGTCAAATAAAAAGAAATGGCGTTTTTTGGATAATATGCACAAATTACAAAATCGTTTCAAAAAGTTACAACCGTGTAATAATTGAAATAAGTTCCAGAATTGCCATTTTTTACCATTTGAGTTGTGCAATCCGACAATTTTGCAAAGTCGCCTTTTTAGGGGAAAAAAGGGGGGAATTTCGCCTTTCTTACATATATATAATAGAAGGGGAAATTTCGGTGGTGGCTGTCCGGGACTGGTAACAGTATATCCGGGTTGCCCGAAAAATATTCCGTTTGAGGGGGTGAACGCCCTTGGAAGCGGACGGCGGGAAGGAACGCTTTTTTGAAGCCGGGCCGGCCGAAAATCGAAAGCCACCCGGGCAAAGACGCCCGGGTGGCTTTGAAGTGATTCATGGGTTCGGCGGGGGCCCGCAATCGTTTCGTTTCTTGCTTCGGGGAATGGCTTCCGGTTTCGATCAATCATTCCCGGATTGGCACCGGGCCCTGCTGGGCGGAATGGCGCCGGGCCCTGCCCGGCCGGGGATTACCTGGGGGCTAAACCGAGTTCTTCCGCATGCTGCTTCATGCCTTCGATGCATAGGGCGGCTACATCGCGAACCTCCATGCCCAACATTTCGCAGCCGCCGCGGATGAGATCCCGGTTGCATTTGGCGGCAAATTTCTTGTCTTTGAATTTCTTCATAAAGCTGGAAACCTCCAGATCGGTAATGCCGTTCGGACGCATTCTGGCACAGGCCATAATGATCCCGGTGAGTTCGTCCACGGTGTACAGGGACTTTTCCATATCGGTTTCGGGTTTTACATCGGTGCAAATGCCATACCCGTGGGCCAAAATGGCACGGATGTCCTCCTCGCTGACGCCGGCCTGCTCCAGCGGTTCCCGGGTGTGGGCCAAATGTTCCTCGGGGAATTGCTCATAGTCATAATCGTGCAGATAGCCGACGGCTTCCCAGTGTTCCCGGTCAGCGTGAAAATGATCGGCCATAGCGCCCATAGCGGCACTGACGGCGATGGCGTGGGCAATCAGATGGGGTTCATGCACGGTTTGTGCATTGAGTTTTTTGGCTTTGGATAAAGTCAGCATGAATAACATCCTTTCTTTCGGCCGACCGTCGGACAGCCGTCTTTTTGAGATTATCATAGCAAATTTCGCGTTATTCGGCAAGAGAAAAAGAAGGCGGAAAAGAAATACACGGATGAAACCCTTGGGTTTCATCCGTGTGGAAAAGCAGTTGGTTCAGGCGGCCAGAGCCCCGTCGGCGGAAAGCCCGGCTTCCAGGATTTCGCTGGAAAGCAGGTAGTAGCCGAAAATGCTGTCGGCGGTTTCCTTAAATACACTGATGCCGTCGTAGGTTTTGATGCCGGCGTCGTGGGTGTCGGCTTCAATGTGGGAATAAACCGTCAGGGTGCCGTCCTCGTTTTCGCTGACGGAGGTGATTTGATGACGGTAAATCGTGTAGCCGCGGGGAGCCAGCGGATATTCTCCGTCGGGGGTCAGGGGAGTTTTGCCCTCATCGGCATAAACCGAGGCATCCACTCCATACATATTATAAACAAAGGAAATCAGATTGCGGCTTTCCACCGTTTTGTCCTCCCGACGGATGGCGAGGGAAACGGCGGCATTTTCCAACATGGCGCTGATGCTGTCAAAATCGGAACCGTAAACGAAGTTGGTGTTGAGCATGGTTTCGAGGCGGGTGTTGCGAACGGTGATCGGATCGGCCGGGAGATCCTGCGGCTGCGAAGCCGTGGGGGTTCCGTAGGCCGGGAGAGAAAAAAGACTGCTGATCAAAAGAGCCAGAATTAAAAGTGAAGCAAACAATTTTTTCATCAGAACCATTCCTTTCCCCGTCTGTTTTCTTTATTATACACACCCCCCGCAATGAATTCCCACCTTTTTTGATTACAGTTCGATTACAAATTCGTAACAGTTGAAAGCACCAGAAAACAAAAAAGCATTCTATACAAAAATCATTTTAAAACAAATTATTTTATAGTTGAAACTTACAACAAAATGTGCTATACTGGAAAAAAGCCGGGGATGCTTCCGCTGCCACCCCGGAGGAAAAGCGACTATGACAGAAGGGAAGAAATCATCATGAAATCATTTGCTTCGAAATGCATTCAGAACATTGCTTTGCTGGGCCACGGCGGCTCCGGAAAAACCACGCTGGCCGAAGCAATTTTATATCGCACGGGCCAGAATGACCGGATCGGAAAAACCGACGACGGGACTTCCCTCTTTGATTTTGATCCCGAGGAGAAAAAACGCAAAATTTCGGTGGGCGAAAAGATTTGGCCGTTGATTCTCGGAGAGAAAAAAATCAACCTGATTGATGTGCCGGGGCAGTTTGACTTTGCCGGCAGCGTGACCGAAAGTCTTTGCGCGGCCGACGGAGCGGTGATCGTGATCTCCGGGAAATCGGGGCTGACGGTTGGGGCCAGAAAGGCCATTGACGAAGTTCGCAGGCAGCAGAAAGCCATGGCTTTCTTTATCGGGAAACTCAATTCCACCCACGCCCATTTTTACCGGGTGATTTCGGCGTTGACCGGTCTGCTCGGCGGAGCGGTCTGCCCGGTGGTGGTGCCGCTGATTGAATCGGAAACCGTGATCGGCTATGCCGACTTAATTCACGGAACCACCTTTTCTTACCAGAACGGCAACCGGAAAGAAACGGCCTTGCCCCTAACGCCGGATGCCGAAAAAATGAAGGAATTGCTGGTGGAAGCGGTCGCTTCGACCGATGAAACCCTGATGGAAAAATATTTTGACGGAAAACCGTTTACCGACGCGGAAATGATTGCGGCGCTGCAAAAAGGAATTGTCGCCGGGGATCTTTGCCCGGTATTCTGCGGAATTCAGGCAACCGGAGAAGCGGTGGAAACCTTTGTCGGGCTGCTGGCGGATCTGATGCCGACCGCCGACCGGTGCGTGACCCCGGATGAACAGGCAGAGCCCATTGCGGCGGATGCGTCTGCCCCGGCCTCCTTCTTCGTTTTCAAAACGGTTGCCGACCCCTTTGTGGGAAAACTGTCCTACTTTAAGGTGCTGACCGGGGTCGTGAGAAGCGACAGCCGCCTTATGAACCTGCGCACCGGAGAAGAGGTTCGTCTTTCGAAACTTATGGTTCCCAAAGCCGGAAAGCAGGAGGATGTCGGTGAACTGTATGCCGGAGATATCGGCTGCCTTTCCAAACTCAGCGATGTGAAAACCGGGGATACCATCGGGGAAGCCGGCACCCGCGCGGCGGCCGTTCCCACCTTCCCGAAACCAACCCTTGCCAAAGCGATTGTACCGAAGAAAAAAGGAGAGGAAGAAAAACTGGCTTCCGGCATCGCCCGTCTTTGCGAAGAGGATCCGACTTTGCGGTTCTATATTGATCCGCTGACCAAAGAGAGTATACTGGTGGCCCTTGGGGAACAGCAGTTTGAACTCACGGTTTCCCGGCTGAAATCGAAGTTCGGGGTGGAAGTCGAACTGAAAAAACCGAAAATTGCCTATCGGGAAACCATTCGCAAAACGGCGAAGGTGCAGGGAAAGTATAAAAAACAGTCGGGCGGTCACGGTCAGTTCGGGGATGTCTGGATTGAATTTTCACCGGCCGAAGAGGATACCGATTTGATATTCGAAGAACGGGTGGTCGGCGGTGCCGTGCCGAAAAACTATTTCCCGGCGGTAGAAAAAGGGCTGCGGGAAAGCGTTTTGCGCGGGGTGTTGGCCGGGTATCCGATGGTGGGAATCCGGGCTACCTTGTATGACGGTTCCTATCATCCGGTGGATTCCTCGGAAATGTCCTTTAAAACGGCGGCTTCGCTGGCCTTCAAGGAGGGAATTCCGCAGTGCCGGCCGGTTTTGCTGGAACCCTTCGGAAAACTCAAGGCCGTGGTACCGGATGACTGCCTCGGCGATGTGATTTCGGATATCAACAAACGGCGCGGCCGGATCATCGGAATGAATCCCGTCGCCGGTAAACAGAATGAAGTGATCGCCGATGTTCCGATGGCCGAAATGAGTGATTTTTCCACCGCCATGCGTTCCCTGACCGGAGGAACCGCCTCTTTTGAATTGGAAACCGACCATTATGAAGAGGTGCCTGAAGCGTTGGCCGAAAAAATTATTGCACAGGAAAATGCCGGATAACCCCAGGGGCATAACTGCCGGGGAAACGAGGGCCAAAAAGAATTGTTTTAATCGAAAAACCAAAGGGCTCCCAAAGCAGCGAATGCTGCTTTGGGAGCCCTTTGTTCGGGATGAAACCGGAAAATATGCCGGAAGGAGGCAGACGAAATCCTCCCGCCCGGCCGGCAGGAATTTTGAAAAATCCCTGCCTGTTTTCGGAAAAGATCGTTACAGACGATCGGCGATTTTCAAAATGAGGGTTTCGGTTTTTTCCCAGCCCAGGCAGGGGTCGGTAATGGACTGACCGAAAACCGATCCGCCGATTTTCTGTGCGCCGTCCACCAGATAGCTTTCGATCATCAGCCCTTTACAGATTTTCCGGATGGCCTGATTGTGCTGCATGGAATGCAGAACATCGTCGGAAATGCGGGTCTGTTCCTCAAATTTCTTGCCGGAATTGGCGTGATTGGTATCGACAATCAAAGCCGGATATTCAAGCCCGGAGGTTTCATAAAGCCGGCTTACCTGCTCCAAATCCTCATAGTGATAATTGGAAACGCTTTTGCCGTCTTTGGTCTGATAACCGCGCATAATGACATGGGCGAGAGGATTTCCGGTGCTTTCCACCTCCCAGCCGCGGTAAATGAAGGTGTGGGGATGATGAGCGGCCGTAACGGCATTCATCATGATCTGTAAATCACCGCCGGTGGGATTTTTCATGCCGACCGGAATATCCAGCCCGCTGGCTGTCAGACGGTGCTGTTGATTTTCCACACTGCGGGCCCCGACCGCCACATAGGAAAGCAAATCCGAAAGATACCGATGATTATCGGGGTAGAGCATTTCATCGGCACAGGAAAAGCCGTAATCCCGCAGAGCGGTCATGTGCAGATCCCGGATAGCGACAATGCCGGCCAGCATATCCGGATGACCGTTCGGATCCGGCTGATGCAGCATTCCTTTGTAGCCGTCGCCCATGG
>CAKSNI010000077.1 GCA_934476025.1 uncultured Eubacteriales bacterium
GATCGTTATCGGGTTTTATCTTTCAAAAGCCAAAATTTCTTCCGCTTTGGCCGATCGACGCATCATCTGGCCGCTAGCCCTGCGTCTGCTGGTCTGCCCGGCCATTTGCATCGGAATTCTGGCTCTGTTCCGGATTGATTCGACCATTGCCGTCACCTATACCGTAGCCATCAGCACCCCGGTAGCGGCGGCCACCACCATGTTTGCCGCCAAATATGACCGGGATACCACCTTATCGGTGAATGCGGTTTCGGTTTCCACTCTGCTTTCCATTCTCACTCTGCCCCTGTTTGTCGCCTTTGCCCAATCAATTTTTCACGCATAGATCGGGCAAAACCGTTTTTCGGTCTTTTCTGTACGGCCGATTCTTTCCCATTAAAATCACGAAAAGGCTTTTTCTTTTTCGGGTTCTTTTTGGTCAGAATCCCAAACTTGGCGGAAATTTCAAAAAATCGTCGAATTTCTCTTGACACCACTTTCTGTTGGTGCTATACTTGAGCAAAATTCAGGAAAGGGTTTTTACTATGCTGTCCTGCAACCGTTTTGCAATTGCATACGCCTATTACGCCTTTTACTTTACCTTTATGAACGGGAACGGTAGAAGCGATTTGTGTTGCCAAAAACGGATAACAGCTTGTAAAGCATTTTAAAAACCGGAAAAAGAAATGCTGAGCGCCGTATGGGTCACAAATCCATACGGTGCTTTTTCATTTCAGGCTTTCAGAAAGGAAGTGACACGGCATTCTGTTTTTTGGCAATTCTCAATCAACCGGCCGATGCCGGATTAAAGAAAGGATCTTCCGTATGAAAAAAACATCTCGTTTTCTCAGCATTCTTTGTACCGTTGCTTTGTTGGCGGTCACCTGTCTTTCGCTTGGTGCCTGCGGCAAAAACGGCAAAAAAGTGTATACCGTCGGCATTTGTCAGTTAGTTCAGCATGAAGCGCTGGACGCCGCAACCCAGGGGTTCCAGGACGCTTTGGTTGAAAAACTCGGTGCCGAAAATGTCAAATTCGATCTGCAGAACGCTTCCAACGATTCGGCGGCCTGCAGCACCATTGTCAACTCTTTTGTTTCCAAAAAAGTCGATCTGATTCTCGCCAATGCCACTCCGGCTCTGCAGGCAGCTTACAATGCCACTTCGGAAATTCCGGTGCTCGGCACTTCGATCACCGAATATGGGGTTGCTTTGAAACTGAATGATTTTAACGGCACCGTCGGAAACAACATTTCCGGCACCTCGGATTTGGCTCCGCTGACCGAACAGGCCGATATGATTCTGGAACTGTTCCCGAATACCAAAAAAGTCGGCCTTTTGTACTGCTCTTCGGAAGCCAACTCGGAATACCAGGTAAAGGTTATCGAAGAATACCTCGCCAAAAAAGGCGTTACCTGCACTCGTTTCTCCTTTGCCGATTCCAACGATGTAGCCGCTGTTACCACCAAAGCAGCCGCTGACAGCGACGTCATTTATGTTCCGACCGATAACACCGCAGCTTCCTGCTCCGAGACCGTCGGCAACATTGTGCGCGCCGCCAAAAAACCGATTGTCGCCGGTGAACAGGGCATCTGCAAAAACTGCGGTGTCGCAACCCTTTCCATCAGCTACTATGATCTCGGCTACAAAACCGGTGAAATGGCTGCCAAAATCCTGACCGGCGAAAGTAAGATTTCCGAAATGCCGATCGAATATGCCAATGCCACTAAAATGTACAATCCTGTCATTTGCAAGGAGCTGGGCATCACCCCGCCCGCCGATTATAAAGCCCTGAGCTGATCCTTGCCCCGTTCCGGGAAATCTCCTGAAGCCGTTTCGGGAGATTTCCCCTTTTCACAAAACCCAAAACGGCGGAATGGAGTTATTTTATGTTGGATTTACTCGGCGCTTTGCCCGGTTCGGTTGCCCAAGGGCTGATCTGGGGCATTATGGCCATCGGCGTTTACATTACCTATAAGATTTTGGATATTCCGGATTTGACCGTTGACTCTTCAATTTGTACCGGAGCAGCGGTTTGTACGGTACTGATGGTCGGCGGCTGCAATGTATATCTGGCTCTGCTGTGTGCCTTTTTGGCCGGTGCGGCGGCCGGAACTCTGACCGGTCTGCTTCATGTATCTCTCGGAATTCCGGCCATTCTTTCCGGAATTCTGACCCAAATGACCTTATGGTCGATCAATCTGAAAATTCTCGGAAAAGCAAACCAGTCCCTTTCGGCCCGGGATTATCCTGTACTGCTTGCCCAAATGAACATTCCCAAAGCTATTCTTGTACTGCTGATTGTCACCGTGATCTGCATTGCCGCGCTCTACCTGTTTTTCGGAACCGAACTCGGCTGCAGCATTCGGGCCACCGGTTCCAACCCGGTGATGAGTCGGGCCCAGGGCATCAATACCAATGTCACCAAGGGAATCGGCCTGGCCCTTTCCAACGGCGTTGTCGCTCTTTCCGGCGCTCTGCTCTGCCAATATCAGGGGTATACCGATGTCAACATGGGGCGCGGAGCCATCGTAATCGGTTTGGCTGCCGTAGTAATCGGTGAAGCGGTGGTCAAACACATTTCCCAGAATTTCGCTGTTCGTCTGATCGGGGTTTCACTGGGTGCGGTGATTTACTACCTGGTATATCAGATTATTATCTTTGCCGGGTTTGATACCGATCTTTTGAAGATGCTCTCTGCTATTGTCGTTGCGGTATTCCTGGGCGTTCCGTATGTCAAAAAGAAGCTGGCCCAATCTCACAGAATTCGTACGGGAGGCGCAAAAAATGCTTGAACTGACCGATGTAACCAAAATTTTTAACCGGGGAACCGTCGATGAAAAGGTAGCCCTCAACCATTTAAGCGTTACCCTGAATGATGGGGATTTTGTTACGGTGATCGGCGGGAACGGCGCCGGGAAAAGTACCATGCAAAACGCCATTTGCGGAACCTGGCTGCCGGATTCCGGTTCCATTGTTCTGGACGGAATCGATGTCACACGCCTGCCGGAACACAAACGCGCCGCCTACCTCGGCCGGGTTTATCAGGACCCGATGATGGGCACGGCAGCCGGTATGCAGATTGAAGAAAACCTGGCCCTTGCAGCCCGCCGCGGCAAACACCGCACTCTTCGAATCGGTATTACCCAGGCGGAGCGCACCGAATACAAGAAGATGCTTTCCGAACTCGGGCTTGGCCTGGAAACCCGTCTTTCCGCTAAGGTCGGCACCCTTTCGGGCGGCCAGCGACAGGCTTTAACACTGCTCATGGCCACCCTTCAAAAGCCGAAACTTTTGTTGCTGGATGAACACACGGCAGCACTCGACCCGAAAACCGCCGAAAAGGTGATGCAAATTACCCAGCGAATCGTCACGGAAAACCAGCTGACCACATTGATGATCACCCACAACATGAGAGATGCCATTCACTATGGCAATCGCCTCCTCATGCTGTATGAAGGCCGCGTCATTCTGGATATTTCCGGAGAGGAAAAGAAGGCCCTGACCGTTCCTGCCCTGTTGGAAATGTTCTCCAAAGCAAGCGGCGACGAATTTGACAGCGACCGCGCTATTCTTTCCTGAAATCCGATATTTTTTCAAAAGCCCGCATGGTTTTGCGGGCTTTTTTCTTTTCCTTTAACAAAACTTTGCTTTGTCACTTCCCCCGCCGGAGGGAGGCTCTAAGCTGTACTGGCTGAAAATCCGGGTTTTCTCCAGCGCTTTCCCTGATTTAAAAAACCGTCGGAGCAACCGATAAAGGGAAAAATATTTGCATCACACAGGCCGTAAAGCCAACCGGATACCTTGTCACGAAAACACCTTCTTCGGATTGCAGCGAAAAAGCGCCCGGTAAGGAAAAACCGCTGAATAAGCAGTTTTTATGTTGGCAGTAGGAATGAACACCCACGGGAAAGGTGTCATTCGGAAATTTCCGCTTTTTGAGTAAGCAGTGCTTCTACCGAGACCTATTGCCCTTTTTGGAAAAAATCAAGCCGAACAGACGATTGTCTGTTCGGCCTTTCCTTAATTTACGGTTTTACGCCGTTGCGGTCGGTTCCATAATCGAACGGAATTCATCTCCGCTGATTTTTTCTTCCATAAAGAGCTTTTCTGCCACGGCATGGAGTTTATCCATGTGTTCCTGCAGTAACGCCAACGCTTTCTTGTATTGTGTCATGACGATGCTTTCAATTTCTTCGTCAATAACCGAAGCAATCTTTTCGGAATAGTTCGGAGTGGACGAGAAATCCCTGCCCAGGAAAACTTCGTTGTCATCATGTCCGTAGGTTACCAGCCCCAATTTTTCGCTCATTCCGTATTTGGTTACCATATGACGGGCCAAATCGGTTGCCCTTTCAATATCATTGGAAGCCCCGGTACAGATATCATCCTGCGTCAGCTGTTCGGCCGCACGACCGCCCAGCAACGAGCAAATCTGCTCCAGAATGGCATTGCGGGACATATGCCCTTTTTCTTCGGTAGGAACATACATGGTATACCCGGCTGCCATTCCGCGCGGAATGATGGATATCTGATGCACCGGATCCTGCGACGGCAGGAAATACGAAACAATGGCATGGCCGGCTTCGTGATAGGAAGTAATCTTCTTATCCTTATCTTTCAGAATATGGGATTTCTTTTCGGTACCCATAACCACCTTGATGGTGGCTTCTTCGATTTCCGGCTGGGTAATGGCCTTCAGCCCGTGCCGAACCGCCAGCAGGGCCGCTTCGTTTAAAAGGTTTTCCAAATCTGCCCCCGTAAAGCCGGCAGTGGACTGGGCGATGGTTTTCAGATTGACATCCGGGCCAAGCGGCTTTCCGCGGGAATGCACCTTCAGAATTTCTTCCCGACCCTTGGCATCGGGGTAATTAACGGTAATCTGACGGTCAAACCGGCCGGGACGCAGCAGTGCTTTATCAAGAATATCCGGGCGGTTGGTAGCGGCCATGACGATAACCCCTTCGTTATCCCCAAAGCCGTCCATTTCAACCAGCATCTGGTTGAGGGTTTGCTCCCGCTCATCGTGACCGCCGCCGAGCCCGGCACCACGCTGGCGCCCGACTGCGTCAATTTCATCGATAAAGATAATGGAAGGAGCACTCTTTTTGGCCTCGGCGAACAAATCCCGCACACGGGAAGCGCCGACACCGACAAACATTTCCACAAAGTCCGATCCGGAAATCGACAAAAACGGAACCCCGGCTTCCCCGGCTACCGCACGGGCCAGCAAGGTTTTCCCGGTACCCGGAGGGCCAACCAGCAGGACGCCTTTCGGAATCCTGGCTCCCAGTTCGTCAAACTTTTTGGGATCCTTCAGGAATTCCACGATTTCGGCCATTTCGGCTTTTTCCTCATCGGCACCGGCCACATCGGCAAAGGTAGTTTTCTTGTTGCTTTCCCGATTAAATTTTGCCTTGCCGAAGGTAAAGGTTTTATCGTTGCCCATGGTGGTGTTCATGCGCTTGAGAATGACAACCACCAAAACCAGCATCACAATCCCCATCACCGCTGTCGGCAGGAAGCTGAGAATCCAGGAAGCCCCTTTTCCGCTTTCATAATCCATCACGATGGGCGCATCGGGGTGAGCCTCATTATAGGCCATCACCGCATCGTTGACATCGTTATAGAAAATGTCGGCATTGGCAACCGAATAGCTGTGTTCTTTCCCGTCGCTGCGGGTAACATAGGTCAAATCGCCGGTATAAAGATTCAGGTTATAGGAAGCGACCTCCCCATCCTTGATCTTTGAAATCACTTCGTAGTAAGTCGGCCCGGCCTTGGCGCTGCCAAACCGGGATACTGCTGCGATAGACAGCAGAAAAATAATCGGAATTCCGATATATATCAGAATT
>CAKSNI010000078.1 GCA_934476025.1 uncultured Eubacteriales bacterium
GTATGAAATTTCGGATCAGGCAGCCAACCCGGTGGGGGCCATTGTCCGCTCGGCCTCTTTGCACGATGAAGTGTTTCCGGATTCGCTGTTGGCAATTGCCAGAGCCGGTGCCGGAACCAACAATATTCCGATTGAACGCTGCAGCGATAAAGGAATTCTGGTATTCAATACGCCGGGTGCCAACGCCAATGCGGTAAAAGAATTGGTTATTGCCGGCCTGCTGCTTTCCTCCCGTCGAATCCTCCCGGCAATTGAATGGGCAAAAACCCTGAAAGGAAACGGAGATCAGGTCGGAAAGATGGTCGAAAAGGGCAAAGGCGCCTTCGCCGGCCCGGAAATCCGGGGCAAAAAGATCGGCGTGATCGGACTCGGTGCCATTGGGGTTCTGGTTGCCAATGCCGCCAGCCAACTGGGAATGACGGTATATGGATATGATCCCTATCTTTCTCTGCAGAGTGCATGGAATTTGTCGCATCGGATCAAACGAGCGGCTTCGCTGAACGAAATTTATGAGAACTGCGATTATATTACGCTGCACATTCCGCTTACCAAGGATACCAAGGATACCATCAACGCTGCGGCCCTTGCTTCGATGAAGGACGGGGTTCGGATTCTCAATTTTGCTCGTGACGGGCTGGTCAACAGCGCCGATATGATCATGGCGCTGGAACAGGGAAAGGTTGCCTCGTATGTGGTAGATTTCCCGACCGATGAAATGATCGGAGTAAACGGGGTCATTTGCATTCCGCACCTGGGAGCATCTACGCCGGAATCCGAAGACAATTGCGCGGAAATGGCTGCCAAAGAACTGATCGATTATATTGAAAACGGCAATATTTCCAATTCGGTCAACCTGCCGAATATCAGTATGCCGCGAAGCGGTGAACGGCGCATCTGCGTGATTCACAAAAATATTCCGAATATGTTGACCTCTATCACCACGGCCGTGGCCAAAGAGAACCTGAATATCGAAAACCTTCTTAATAAGTCCCGTGGGGAAATTGCCTACACCATGATTGATGTCAATGAAACCCAACTGGATGAAGTTGATCGGGATATCGCTGCCATTGAAGGCGTTATCCGGATTCGGATTATTTAAGGAAAACCAAATCAAATTCATATTTTTCCCCCTTTCTAAGTACAATGCTTTGAAGGGGGATTTTTTATGCCGACCATTTATTTGAGCCCATCCACGCAGGAATTCAATCAATATGCCGACGGTGGAAATGAAGAATATTATATGAATCTGATAGCGGATGCCATGTTGCCGTATCTGCAGGCTTCGGGAATTACGGTGATTCGGAATACGCCGGATATGACGGCGGCATCCTCTATAGCCGCCTCCAACGCGGCCGATGTCGATTTTCATTTGGCACTGCATTCCAATGCCGCGGCCGGAGAAAACGCCGGAAATATTCGGGGAAGTGAGGTGTATTATGCGCCTTCCAGCCAGAACGGAGAGCGCGCGGCTGAAATTTTTGCCAACAACCTGAAATGGATTTATCCGATTCCCGAACGGGTGCGAACCGTTTCGACCACTTCGCTTGGCGAAGTCAATAAAACCCGGGCTCCGGCAGTGCTGATCGAATATGCCTACCACGATAACCCGGAGGATGCCCAATGGATCCGTCAGAACATCGTTGAAATTGCCGAAAATACCGTTTTATCCCTGACAGACTATTTCGGGATACCCTTTAATCTGCCGGAACAGATCGGCGAAGCGGTGGTTTCCACTCCCGGCGGCGGAAATCTGAACCTCCGGGAGCATCCGAACACTTCTGCCCGGATTATCACGGCGATCCCGAACGGAACAACGGTTCAGATTTATGCACGGCTGCCGGAGTGGGATCTGGTTTCTTTCGGAAATTGGATGGGATATGTATATTCTCCCTATTTGACGGTTTTGTCTTAAAAATCTTCGGTTCTTTGGCCGCACAGAGCTTTTGGTTACGCTGTGCGGCCTTATTTTTGGCAGAATTCTCGACCGGGGCGGATTTACTTGTTTTTTTGATTTTTCCATGCTATACTGAAAAAACAATAGGTTTGTAATTCAGGGAACGGAGAGAAACTATGCTGCAACTGATTTTTGGCCGGGCACGATGCGGTAAAACGGAAACCGTTTTTCAACGAATGGAAGAAATTCTGAAAAAGCAGGGAAAAGCGGTTCTGCTGGTACCGGAACAACTGTCCTTTGAAACGGAACGGGAAACGGTACTGCGCTTTCGGGAGCATTCCGGGCTGAACCTGGAGGTGACCAGCTTCACGGCTCTGGCTCAATCTGCGGCGGTATCCTGTGGAGGAGCCGGACGGGATCTTCTTTCGCCGGCTGATAAAATCTCTTTTATGGATAAATGCCTGCGGGAACTGCGGGAAGAATTGCCTCTCTGGCGGCGCCAGGTGGCCTACCCTACCTTTGCTGCCAAGGTTGCCGATATGATTGGAGAACTGAAGGTCAGCGCCGTATCGGCCGATCAGCTGGAGGAAGCGGCCAAAGCTTTGCCGGAAGGAAGCCTGAGGGAAAAGTGCAAATCCCTGGCCTTGATTTATCGGGCGTATGATGCCCGTATCGGCAATCGGTTTTTGGATTCGGCCGATCAATTGACCCGCTTGGCGCGGGACTTGAAAACACTGCCCCTTTTCCGGGGGAAGTCCGTGTTTATTGACGGTTTCAAGGGCTTTACCGGTCAACAGTACAAAATTATCGAAGAAATTCTCAAACAGGCCGACAGCGTTACGGTGACGCTGTTTTGCAATCAGGCGGCTGAAGAAAACTGGGATATCTTTTATAATAGTCGGAAAACGGCGGAACATCTGAACCGTCTGGCTGCCCGGAACCGGAAGCCGGCGGCAACCCCCATCTACCTGACGCAAAGTTATTACCAAGCAGAAGGGATGGCCCGGTTGGAAAAAATGATGAGCGGTGTGACGCAGCAGCCCGGAGAAGCTCTGGGCTGTGTGACGGTGTGCCGCGCCGAAACTGCTGCGGATGAGGCCAAATTTGCCGCTCGTATCGTGCGCCGCCTGGTGCGGGAAAAGCAGTACCGTTACCGGGATTTTGTGATTATTTCCAATGAACCGGAAACCTATCGGGAACCGCTGATGCGGCAACTGGAGCTAAACGGGATTTCCTGCCACCGGGATTTGCGGATTCGTCTATGCGAAACACCACTGTACCGGTTTGTCAAGGCGGCGCTGGGGGCAGCGAACGGGTGGGATACCGATGCGATCTTTACCGCTTTGAAAATCGGTCTGTGCGCCGGGTTTGATCCCGATGAAATCAATCGGACGGAAAATTATACCTATTTGTGGAACATTCGGGCCGGCGGTTGGTTGAAAACCTGGGATATGGATCCGGACGGTTTTGCCGAATCCAAACCGGAAAAGCAGGCCGAACGGGAAAAACGCCTTGCCCAACTCAATGAAACAAGGCAGCGGATTGTGGATGTATTTTCTTTCCTGCAGCGGCAGATGAAGGGAAGCGTGCGGGACCACTGCCGGGCTGTTTTTGCTTTTTTGGAACAAAATCGAACCGGGGAAATGTTGGGGCGGCTCTTTGAAGAACATACCTTTCGGGATGAAAATGAACGGGATGCGCTGCGCCAGTGTATGGACGAAATGTGCCATGTTCTTGATTCCATGGTGCGCTGTTTTGGGGACGACCCGACGGATTTGCCGGCCTTTGCCGCTTTGTTGGAACTGTATTGCCAAAATACCACCATTGGGAGCATTCCGCAGACGCTGGATGAAGTGCTGTTTGGCGATGCCGAAAAAATCTGCCCGCACCGTCCCAAGGTCGCGATTCTTTTGGGAGCCAATCTCGGGGTGTTTCCCCGTCTTTCCGTCAATACCAGCCTTTTGGCGGACCATGAGCGCCGCACCCTGATGGAAGAGGGTATTCCGATTCGGGATAAACAGCTTTTTTTAACCGTGGAGGAAAATTTGCGGCTGTATACCTGTGTCTGCTCACCCGAGAACGAAGTGATCCTTTGTTATCATGTGGCCTCGCCGGAAAATGATAACTTGGCTCCGGCCGGATTTATCGAGGAAATTCTTGAAAAAATGGGCGGAGTGGTGACCCGGCAGGAACCGGATACCCGGCTGGCAGAGGACAACCTCCCGGAAACCGAGGAAGCGCTTTTACAGGAAGCCTTTTTCCGCTTTCACAACGATTTGCAGGGAGGGGCGTCTTTGAATGCGGTTTTGGAAAAATATCCGCGGCAGGCAAAGATCTGGAAATCGGCCTGTGAAAATTTCTCCCGGAAAAATGACACGCTCTCCGCGCCGGCAGCCCATGCACTGTTTGGGGATACCATACCCGTTTCGGCTACGAAATTTGATAAGTTTTATTCCTGCCATTTTCAGTACTTCTGTAAATACGGTCTGAATACCCATGTGCTGCAGCCGGCACAGCTGGATGTGCTGCAGAGGGGAACTTTGGTTCATTATGTTTTGGAACAGTTCTGCCGCCGGCATCAGAAAGACATGGCCACATTGGGAGAAACAGCGATTTTGGCGGAGGTTGAGGAATGGACCGATGCCTACCTGGCCGGAATTCAGGGCAGCGATTTCCTGATGAACGAACGCTTTGTATTTTTAATCCGAAAACTCAAAGAAGGAATTGCGGATGTGCTGTGCCGGATTGTACAGGAGTTTTCGCAAAGCGGCTTTACGGTACAGGAATGCGAAGTAAAAATCGGACGGGATGGGATCATTCCAACGGTGATTTTTCCGTTTGAAAAAGGAAAAAATCTGGCACTGACCGGCAGTATCGACCGATTGGATACCTGGAATTCTTATGTGCGGATCGTGGACTATAAAACCGGCAAAAAAACCTTTGCACTGTCGGATACCCTTTTTGGCATGAATTTGCAGATGCTGCTGTATCTGTACGCGGTGATCCGGGGAAAAGGCAGTCCCTTTTATGAGAAAAGGCCGGCCGGAATTCTCTATGTGCCGGCCACCCGGGATGAAAACCAGCCGAGCCATCGGGCCAGCGGTCTTTTGTGTGAGAATGAAACGGTGATTCGGGAAATGGAAAAAGACAATGCCGGCGTGTTTGTGCCGCCGTTGGAATATACAAAAACCGGAGCGCTGAGTGCAAGTCGGCAGCCGTTTTTTGTCCGTGAAGAAGCCTTTGGAGTGATTTTTGACTATATCGAGCAGCTTGCCGCCAAAATGGGGCAAGCTCTGAGCAGCGGCGAAATTGCCGCCGATCCGATTGACAGTTCGGATTCCGGCAGCGACGCCTGCCGCTATTGTGATTATCGGTCGGTTTGCGGACGGGACGAAAACCGGGAAAACCGCAAGGTTCCCAAACTGAAAAACGAAGCGGTGATCGAAGCCATGAAGGAGGCGATGCAGGATGAAGTATGAGGAGTTAACCGGGCCGCAAAAAGAAGCGGTGGATAAACGGGGAAATATCATTGTTTCCGCAGCCGCCGGCAGTGGAAAAACAGCCGTTTTGGTGGAACGGATTCTGCATCGGCTGACCGATCCGGTTTCCCCTCTTTCAGCTGATAAAATGCTGGTTGTTACCTTTACGGTGGCAGCGGCGGCGGAAATGCGTGCCAGGCTGGAAAAGGCTTTGATGGAATACTGTCGGGAACATCCGACGGACCTTGCGGCCAAACGGCAGAAAATGCTGCTGCAAACAGCCAAAATCGGAACCATCGATTCTTTTTGTATGGATCTGGTTCGGGAAAATTTTGAAAAATGCGGCGTGGATCCGAATTTCCGCATTGCTGATGAGGGGCAGGAAAAGC
>CAKSNI010000079.1 GCA_934476025.1 uncultured Eubacteriales bacterium
GATGAACACATTCTGAATGAATGCCGCCAAAATAAAGTTGACAAAGGAAACCGCCGCCACCGTGGCCGCATAAGGCAACTGGGTGGAAACATGGTTGATGTGGTTGCATTGCGCGCCGGCCGAAGCCATAATGGTGGTATCGGAAATCGGAGAACAGTGATCCCCGAAAACCGCTCCGGCCAGACAGGCGGAAATCCCGATAATCAGAAGAGGATCCTCCGCGGGGAACATAGCGGTTACAATCGGAATCAGGATTCCGAAGGTTCCCCAGGAAGTCCCGGTGGCAAAGGCCAGAACGCAGGCGACCAGGAAAATGATGGCCGGGAGGAATTTGTCCAGACCGGCTGCCGCGCTGTCCATCAGCGTGGCCACAAAGACTTTGGCCCCCATCAGTCCGGTCATATTCTTCAGCGCATTGGCCATCGTGAGAACCAGGATAGCCGGAACCATGGCTTTGAATCCCTGAGGAATGCAGCCCATGGCCTTTTTAAAACTCACGGTGCGGCGGCAGACAAAATAGACCATGGCCAGCACCAGGGCAATCATTCCGCCCCAGGGAAGCCCGACGGTGGCATCGGTATTGGAAAAGGCTTCCACAAAGTTCATGCCGGCAAAGGAATTTCCGTTCCCATTATAGACGAGAGCGATGACGCACACCACAATCAGAACCAAAATCGGCAGAACCAGATCGATCACCCGGCCTTTTTGAGAGCCGGTTTCTTCGGTTTCGTCAATGGCCAAATCCTCCTGCCCGCTGGTAAACAGATCCCCGTTTTGGGCATTTTCTTCATGCAGGCGCATGGGGCCGTAATCCAATTTCATAAGGGTCAGGGCCACAATGAATACCAGGGTAAGCAGTGAGTAGAAATTGTACGGAATGGCCCGGACAAACAAACTCAACCCCTTGCCTTCCTCGGCATAACTGGCCACTGCGGCCGCCCAGGAAGAAATCGGTGCGATCATGCAGATCGGTGCCGCCGTAGCGTCAATAAGATAGGCCAGTTTTGAGCGGGAAACTTTATGGGTATCGGTGACGGGGCGCATCACCGAACCGACCGTCAAACAGTTGAAATAATCATCAATAAAGATCAGCACGCCGAGAATAAAGGTGGCAATCATCGCCCCGCCCCGGGTGTGAATATGTTTTTTGGCCCAGCGGCCGAAGGCGGCCGAACCGCCGGAACGATTGAGCAGGGCCACCAGGACGCCCAGCAGAACCAAAAAGACGAAAATCCCGGCAGAACCGGTTACCGCACCGATAAATCCATCCTCAATCATGTGATCCATTGCTTTGGTGAAGCGGAAGTTGGCCGACAAAAGACTGCCGGCTAAAATTCCGATAAACAGGGATGAATAAACTTCTTTGGTAATCAGTGCCAGCACAATGGCGATCAGCGGCGGAACCAGCGCCCAAAAGGTCGCAAAGAGCGGTGTTTCGGCCCGAACGGTTTTCATAGCCGCTTCATAGTTTTGCTGAAATTCCGGATCCTCGGCTTTATTGGTGGTATAGGAGCCCAAATACTCCGCCGCATCATCATAATTGCTTACAAGGTCAATATCGGCCGCCGAAAGTTCGTCGATGGCAATCGCGCCATCGCTGGCACCGGTTGTGGCAACGGCCTCTTCGGCCGACACGGCAAAGCCCACAAAAAGGGCCAGAGCCGCCATAGCCAGTACCGCCGCAAACAACCGTTTCACACTGGGTTTTGTTTTCATCATTTTCCTCTCCTCCTTCGGGCGCCGGCGCATAAAAAGCCGCCAAAGGCCCGGTTTTCTCATTCTAACCAAGTGTAATGAGGATACCATATTTTCCGACACTTGTCAACATTCACCACCGGACTTTTGAGGCATTTTTTGTTCTTTTTTCAAAATTTTTCACCACATTTTCTTCAAAAAACGGTTGAATTTTCCCGAAAATTATGGTAGAATTTGACCGAAATCTTTTTCTTCGCCGGAATGACAAAATCCAAGCCTCCCTCCGCCGAAGAAAAGAACAAAGCGAAAGCTTAACGAAGAAAAAATTCTTATGCATAAATTCATAAAAAGCTCCGGGCCGCAAAAGCGTCGGGGTAAGTTGTTTAAGCTGTGCCGTGCGTACCTTTCCTGGTCAGCGAAAAGCGGAGATCGGTTGTACAAAACCGGCACCGGCAGAAACCGAGCCAAAACAGCGCCGATCCGGAAAGGAGGAAATGCTTTGTATTACGAACGCCCGGACAGCCAGTTGAGCTGTTTTTTGATGAACCACGGGCATTTGACCCGTCTGGCCCATATGCACCGGGAGGTGGAAGTTATTTTTTGCCGGTCGGGGCATTTTGATGTTCTGATTCAGGGGGACCGCTACTCGGTCGGCGAAGGCGAATTCAGCATTGCTTTTCCGAATCGGGTCCATTATTACGAGGACAACGGCCCGATATCGTTTGTACTTCTCCTTTTTGATCCTTCCCTGCTCAGTGAATTCGAATCGCTGTTTTTCGGGCAGCAGCCGGTCCGGCCGGTCGGAAAGGTCAGGGATCCGGAACAAACCTATCAATTCTTTTCCAGTCTTGCCCTCAACCGGGAAAAAAGCGCGGAAAATGAACTTCGCCGCCACGGCTATTTGGAGCTCGGAATGGCCGATTTACTGGAGAGTCTGGCCTTCTCCCAAAAGAAATCCAACGACAGCGAAACCGATATTCTCAGCCAACTGATCGATTATTGCAACGATCATTGTACCTGTGATCTGCATCTTTGCGATCTGGAAAAAAACCTCCACATCAGCCGTTCCTATATTTCGCATTTGTTCCGAAAAAATGTCAATATGAGTTTTACCGAATACCTGCACTCCCTGCGAATCGCCAAGGCCTGCCAGCTCCTTCGGGAAACCGATGATACCGTTACCTCTATTTCCTACAGTGTGGGCTACAACACCGTCCGCAATTTCAACCGCTTCTTCCTAAAACAAACCGGCCTGACTCCGGGAGAATACCGAAAAAAGCCGAAAGAAGCCTGATTTCTTTTCGAAATGATCCCCGGGTGTGCCGAATTTTTGCCGCACACCCGGGGATTGTTTTGCCCTTCGAGTGAAAATTTTCGGTTGAACCTTGAAAACCTATTAAAATGGTGGTATTATAAGAAAAAGATACCGAACAGAAAGGAAGAGCCTCTTGAAAATCTCCACCAAAGGGCGTTACGCCTTACGGATGATGCTGGATCTTGCCGAACATGAGGGCGAAGGATTTGTTGCCCTGAAAGATATAGCCCAGCGCCAGAACATCTCTAAAAAATATTTGGAACAGATTATTCCCCTGCTTCACCGCAGCGATATGCTCAACACCAACCGGGGGTACCAGGGCGGTTACCGCCTGGCAAAGCATCCCTGCCAATACACCGTGGGCGAAATCCTGCGGCTGACCGAGGGCGGGCTTTCCCCCGTTCCCTGCGTCGGTGCCGATGCCAAACGGTGTGACCGCAGTGCCGACTGTGCCACCCTTCCGGTATGGCAGGGGCTGGATCGGGTCATCAACGAATACCTTGACAGCATTACTTTGCAGGATCTGGTGGATCAACACCTGTCCCGCAGTGCCGATGATTATGTCATTTAAACCGATCTGCTTATCTGCAAAGGAGGTTTCTTGTACCGATTCAGATCCGTCCGATTCAACCCTTCGATATTCCGGCCTGCTGCCGGATTTACAATACCTATATCCGGGATACCACCTGCACTTTTGAAGAAGAACCCCTCACCGAAACCCAATTTTCCGATCGGGTGGCCCGCATCCGTCGGGAATACCCCTATTTGGTGGCCGAACAAGCCGGTCAGGTATTGGGCTATGCCTATTTTGACCGTTTCAATACCCGTTCCGCCTACCGTTATACCGTAGATCTTTCCATCTATTTAAGCCGGGAAAGCTGCCATCTCGGCATCGGAGAGCACCTGCTGGAGGAACTGGAAATAGCCGGAAGGCAGGCCGGTTTCCGACAGGTCATTTCTCTTGTTACCGACGAAAATGAAGCCAGCCTTCGTTTTCACCGCTGTCACGGCTTTTCACAGGCCGGTCATCTGCCCGAAGTCGGGGAAAAATTCGGCCGAAAAATCGGGATTTTCTTTTTTCAGAAGGCGCTGTAAGCCTTTTCCCCAAAAAGCCGGAAGTACGGCTTTTTCTGACATCCGACCCGGATTTCGGCCGCATGGCCGCGAAAAGGCAGACGGATTTCCCACCGCCTTGAGGCGCCGCTTCCCAGAATCCGATGATTCCGGGAAGTTTTTTTATCGCACAATCAATCGGCTTAAATTGCGGTGCCGGGCATACACATCCCGGTAAACCCGGGTGCATTTGCGATACCGCTCAAAAAGGCGCTGCGCCGTCTGAGGGTTTTCGTATACCTTCCAGGTACCAATCGCGCAGGCCTTTGCGGCTTTGTGAGTAAGAAAGCCCCTGACATCCCCCGGCGGATAGCCAAGGAACAACCCGACTTCATGCGGAAAAGATTCCCCCCGGCACAACCGGCGCCGCAGTTCCGCCACACAACGGTCCGCGTCCTCCACCGGATAATTGCGCTCCCGAAGCAACTTTTGAGAAAGCTCCTGCTGCAAATCTTTTTGCAGGCGTTCGGGACGGTAGAGATATACCAGTGTCCGGTTTTCCCCGGTTTTCATCGGAACCAGTCGAATGCCGCGCGGCACCAGCAACGCGTTGAGTCGCCGAAACGAACCGGTTTGTTCCGCTTTTTCTTCCGACGGATAGCTAAACAAATTGCCGGTTTTCAGCCCGGCCAGCGTTGGCGAACATTCCCGAATCAGATATTCTTCAGACATTCCCTTTTCCTCCCTTTCGATTCTCCGTATGGATCTCCAGAATTTTTTTCAAAGCCGTCAGCGAACTTTGCGGACTTCTGGCAATTCGCAGCCCATCATTTTGGGGCTGATTCATCACACATTTCAGCATTTTATGGGACATTGTTCCGGTAAAAAGAATCAGCAAATCCGGAAACCCGATATTTTTGATTTCACCCTTTTGCTTGGTATAGATTTTCACTTTGCAGTCATAATCCTCGCAAAGGCGGCGATACCGTTGTTCCATTCCTTCGTTTCCTCCGATAATGACAACACTCATATAATCTCCTTTCATTATGGTTAGCGTATGCTAACTGTTAGTGGAAAAGAAAGGCCGCTTCGGCCGTTTCTTTTTCTTACTAAATCGGCTTTCAACAACGAACTAAGAATCCCGCTCATCCGATTCCGCCGACTGCCCGGATAGCGGTTGTGCTTCCGGCTGCTTTCGGTTTTCCAGTTCGCGAACTCGTTTTTCCAAAATAGCCTGTTGTTGGGTCAGGCGGTAAATCCGGTTGGAAAGGGTGGTAACAATTACCGTCATTCCCAAAAGAATCAGCAGCGCCATCGCCCCGACAAACATAAAGACCATATTGGTCACATCCACCACACCGGCCAATTTTGCCGCCGCCGACACGATTTCCGGAAAAATCATCAAAACAATCATGATCAGGTCAGCAAACAGCCACAGCAGGGTGTATTTCAGATACAGTTTCTGTTTTCTCAGATAATGAAACAGAATCAGCGTAAACAAAAGGATTCCGACCGCCAGGGTAATTCTCAATGAAAGAACCATATTACACGCTCCTTTTCTTTTTCGGCAAACCGATTTTGGCAATCAAAAGAGCCAATGTCACCTTGATCATGTAATAAACGCTTTTCATGGCTTTGATCGACGAAACTCCGCCGACC
>CAKSNI010000080.1 GCA_934476025.1 uncultured Eubacteriales bacterium
GGAAGCTGATGAAACGAGAAAGGATTTAAAAACGGAATTGCTGAAAATGCTTTCCAGCCCGTTGAGTGAGCCGGAACGGGAGCAGCTGAGCGAACAGGGATACCGAATTGCGAAACCGACCAAGCAGACCTTGATTCTGGCGGCATTATGCAAAAAGGCTTCATCCGGGGACCTGAGCGCTTACAAGGAAATCCGTTCGATTGTCATTGGCAGCGGAACAACCGAGCCGTGCGAGGGGGTGACCATTATCGACGATGTTGCGGATTCAAACCTCAGAGATTATCGGGGGCGGATATGACCGTTACTGGAACTGCCAAAGCCGGTATCGGGTACTCAAGGGCGGGAAAGGCTCCAAAAAGTCCAGCGTGACAGCCATCAATCTGATTTACCGGCTGATGCGGTACAAAAACAGCAATCTGTTGGTTGTTCGGGCCGTGATGAACACCCATCGCGATTCCACCTTTGCGCAGCTCAAATGGGCGCAGGAACGGCTGGGTGTCAGCGAATTGTGGCAAAACAATGTCAGCCCGATGGAAATGATCTATAAACCGACCGGGCAGAAAATTCTCTTTCGGGGATTTGACGACGTTTTAAAACTGGCATCCACTACCGTCAGTCAGGGGGTGCTGAATTTCGTTTGGATTGAAGAGGCGTTTGAAATTGCCCGGGAAGAGGATTTCGAAAAGCTGGACCTATCGGTTCCGCGCGGAAAAATCGGGGATGGCTTATTCAAGCAGACGACCCTTACCTTCAACCCATGGAGCCGGGAACATTGGTTGAAAAAGCGGTTTTTCGATCGGGAAATTCCCGGGGTTTCCACCTTTTCAACCAATTATCTGTGCAACGAATTTCTGGATGAAACCGACCGAAAAATTTTTGAAACCATGAAGCAGCAGAATGCCCGGCGATACGCGGTAGCCGGTTTGGGCGAATGGGGCATCAGCGAAGGATTGGTTTACGAAAATTGGCAGGTGGGGGTGCCGCAGGGAATTTTGAACGGAGAAATCTGGCACAGCTTTTACGGGCTGGATTACGGATACAGCAATGATCCGACCGCTTTTATCGCTTTTCGCGCCAATCCGCAAACCCGGGAGATGTATATCTTTGATGAGTTTTACGGGACCAGGATGCTCAACTGTGATATTGCCCGGGAGATCACTCGGCGCGGCTATGCCAAAGAGCGGATCCGGGCCGACTGTGCCGAACCGAAATCCAACGAGGATTTGCGTCGATTGGGTATCAGTCGGATCACTCCGTCGGTCAAGGGGAAAGACAGCATTTTGAATGGAATTGCCGGGATCTGCGAATACCGGATTTATGTCGATCCGAAATGCGTCCATACCCTCCGGGAGCTTTCGGGATATGTGTATGACCAACGGGCCGGTCCGGGCGGTCAGGTATTGCCCAAAGACAGCGAAAATCATCTGATGGATGCGCTGCGGTATGCTTTTGAGGATGTCAAACGCTATCGGGGAGATCCGGAACCTTCGTCTTTTGCCGGACGAAAATTTTTAGTAAAGAGATGGGATGAATGACGATTTATGCGTTGATTATGACGGCGGCTTTCGGAGTTCTTTTCGGGATTCTGCTCACGAATACCGAAAAATTTCTGCCCAAAGGCAGCGAAAAGCGCCGCAAAAAAGAAAGCCGGGTCACCGGAAACTGCCGGGAATTTTTAAACTATGACGGCAGCCGTCCGAACCCCGTCGGAAAGGAAGAAAAAAATGGAACCGAACCATCCTGAAAACAACCCGGAAGAAAAGAGCGAATCGTGGGAATCCACCCTTCGGGATGCCCGGGCCTGGCAGGAAAGCGAATCGCTCCGGGGGGCTCTGCGCGAATTGGCCGGAGAATCCGGAGAAAGCGTGGATGCGTATGTGCAATCGCTTGTAAACCAGAAAAATGAGCGGATTCATCGGGAACTGTTGGAACGCTGCGGCGGCGATGAAGAATTGGCCGATCGGATTTTTAACCTGGAACACGGCAGGCAGCAAGAGCCGGACCGGGCAGAATTTGAGGCCTTCTTCGGCGGTCGGGAACCGGAAAAAATTCCGCAGGAAGTGGTGGACAAAGCCCGGGAAAACAATCGCGGGCTGTTGGACGAATACCTGCGGTACCGGGCCAAAAAGGAATTGGCGGTACAGCGGGAACGGCAAAACCGCCGAGAAAATCTGGAAAGCAGCGTCGGATCGCTGCGTCAAACCGAACTTTTCGGTATATCCCCCGAAAGGTCGGAGTTTATTCGTGGGATTTGGGAATAAAAAACACTGAAATATTAAAGGAGAAATCATTTATGGCTATCAATTCATTAGAAACTGCAAAGGCATATTCCGAAGAGCTTGACAAACTGTTTGTCGCCAAGAGTGCCACCGGTTTTTTCACCGACAATGCTTTCGGGGCGAAATTTGTGGGGGCCAAGACGGTTCTGGTTCCGGATATTGACTTTGCCGGCCTGGCCGATTATGACCGCGACACCGGGTTTACCCGCGGGGCCATCACGGTTTCCAACACCGCTTATACCATGAAGATGGACCGGGCGAGATCACTGCAGATCGACCGGGAGGATATGGACGAAACCGGGATTGCCAATCTGGCCGGAAAAATTCTCGGGGAATATGTCCGCACCAAGGTGATTCCGGAATGTGATGCATATGTTCTTTCCAAGCTGGCCGGGCTGGCGGCTACCCGCAGCAATCTCATCAGCGGTGATGTCGCAAAACCCTTTGAAGCCCTTTGCAATTTGATTCACGAAGTACGGGACGCCGTAGGGTACGATGAAGAACTGGTGGCATTCATCGACAGCCGTCTGTATGCGAAATTGCAGAATTCAGGCGAAATTTCCCGTATGATTACCGTTTCGGACTTTAAACAGGGGGAAGTCAACCTGCAGGTCCGCACTTTAAACGGAGTGGCACTGATTCCGGTGGTCAGCGAACGCATGAAAACCGCCTACGACTTTAAAACCGGTGTTACCGGCGGGTTTGTACCGGCGGCCAAAGCGCGGGAAATTTATATGATGGTTTGCCCGAAAAACGGGGCTCATCTCATCAAGAAAACCGAAAAAATGCGGGTGTTTACTCCGGAAGAAAATCTGGATGCCGACGCGTATAAATTTGATTATCGTATTTACTACGATGTATTTGTGAAAAAGAGCGGTCTGGACGCCGTATGGGCCTGGATTTCTCCGGAAATCAAGGTGACGGCCCAGCCTCAGAATGTCAGCAAAACGGCCGGCAACATTTCCGGCAGCCTTTCGGTAACGGCAACCGGAGAAGGAACCCTCACCTATCAGTGGTACAGCTGTGATGCCGACGGCAAAAACGCCGTGAAGGTTGCCGGTGCCACAGCGGCTTCCATGCCCCTGGACACCTCCTTGACCGCCGGAACCTATTACTATTTCGTCCGCATTTTTGCCGACGCAGTTGCTTCGACCGATTCGGCTATTGCCAAAGTGACCATCGCCTGATTTACGGGTCGGCTGCCTGCTTCCTCCGCCTTTGGGCGGGGGAAGCGAAAGGAGGAATTCGATGAATCATTCACAAAAGGAAATCGAACGACAGTATCTGGAAGGCGTTCGTCTGAAAGAATCTTTGACGCCCCGGGGAATGGCTGAGCAAAATCAGATCAACGAGCGCTTTTATCTCGGGGATCAGTGGCACGGAGTGTCCTCCGGCAGCGACCGACCGTTGGTGCGGCACAATCTGGTACGGCGGATCGGCGATTATAAAATCGGAACGCTGCTGAAGGAGCGCTGTCGGATCCGATTCTGCGCTCAGGGCATCAGCCGAAATAAGCAATTGCGGCAGGAGGCTGAAACCCGCAAAACAGCTCTTTGCAAAGGAGAACCGTTTTCTTTGGAAACCCATGCGGATGAGGCGGAAGCGGTTTTGCTGTGTGATGCGCTTTCCCGTTATCTGGTTCATGCCGGTCATTTGGTGCGGCTGGACGAAAAACTGGCGCTGCTGCTTCGGCAAAGCTACGTGACCGGAACGGGCGTTTTGTATACCTATTATGATCCGCTGGCGGAGGGCGGTCAGGGGGGAATCGGCTGCGAGGTATTAAGAATTGAGGATCTGACCTTAGGGGACCCTTGCGAAAACGATCTGCAGCGGCAACCCTACCTGATTTTTGCCGGACGAAAAAGCGTGGAAGAATGCCGCCGGACGGCCCGGTACTTTCGGGTTCCCGAAGCGGAAATTGCCCGGATCGTGCCCGATACCCCGTCGTCGGATAAAGTGACGGTTTATACAAAATTGTTTCGGGTTAGCCAGGGAGAAACCAGCAGCATTCACGCGGTTTGTGTCACCGCTAAAGCGACCGTTCGCAGGGAGTATGATACCCGTCTTGAACGGTATCCCGTGAATCTGTTTGCCTGGCAGAAAAAGGATGCCTGTGCCTACGGAGAAAGCGAAGTGACTCAGCTGATTCCCAACCAGATCGCGGTGAACCGAATGATTACCGCCAGCGTTTGGGCCTGCATGAGTATGGGTATGCCGATTATGACGGTGAACGGAGATACCGTAACGGCTGAAATCACCAACGATCCCGGACAGATTATCAAGGTATACGGCAGTAATGAGGATGTAGCCGGGGCCATTCATTATGTTTCGCCGCCGGATTTTTCCACTGATTTTCTTCGCAACATTTCCGAGCTGATTCACTCTACGCTGGAATCCTGCGGAGCCGGGGCTTCGGTGCTTTCCAATGTCAGTTACAACAATACATCGGCCATTCAGGCTGCCCGGGAGGTGGCCGAAACCGGAATGCTGGATCTGACCTGTCGGTTTCAGCATTTTTGCGAGGATATTGCCCTGACATTTCTGGATTTCTGGTTCGGGTACTATGGAAACCGGTGCCTGAGAATCGAAGAAAACGGGGAATGCTGGTATTTCCCCTTTGACCCGAACCGATACCGCAATTTAACCTTCGGGGTCTATACGGAGGAGCCGGACGAAAATACCGAAAAACAGGAGGAATCAACCCATGAGAATCGCCCGTGAAATTTTGGAAACCGCCATGCTGCTTTCGGGAATGGAAGATGCCGAATCCGTCTTTTTGGGCGAGGCGGATTTTTACCGGAAGGGGTTATATCTGGTAAATCAGGCGCTCAGCGAAATTGGGGTGGAACGGGTGGAAAACCTGGACAGCCCGGTTTCCCTGACTGCAGAACAGGCCGATGCCGTTCACTATGCCGCCGCCCGGATGATAGCCGTTTTGCTGCACAACAGCGAAGCGGTGGAGGTGCTGTCCGGCCTATACGATCAGAAACGGGCCAAAGCCTTTTCGCAAAGCGGACAGAGAATCAACCGGATTCCCACGGCCTATCGGTAAAGGAGCGGCTGCATGAAATATTCTACTAAGCCGAAAAATATCCGGACCTGCCGGGAAACCCATCGTTTTTACGGGGTTAACCGGGCAGACGATCCCACGGCACTGGAAACCGATATGATGAGCCAATGCGGCAACCTTTGGTCGCACGCCGGCATTCTTGAAAGCCGTCCCGGGTTTGTCCCGCTTGAGAATGGGGCAAAGGTCGGGAATACACCGTTATTTAACGGAGAACAGAACTATTTTCCGCACCGGGGATTTTTCCGGATTTCCGGTGAAAAACGGAACTTTGGCGCCGTGGTCAATCTGGATGAAGCCACCCACACAACCCAGGTGTATCTGATTGAACGCGCGGAAACCGGGACGATTGTGGCCGTGAAG
>CAKSNI010000081.1 GCA_934476025.1 uncultured Eubacteriales bacterium
AAGGACCTCCACATCGATAACGCCCTTCAGATCCACAAAGCTGACCCGATCACTGGCAAAATGCTCTTCAATATACGCAACCGTTTCACGGCCGCGCTTTTCGGCAAATTCCCAGTTAAAAATGCCGGGCCGCGGTGTACAATCCCGGCGGAGCGGCACCAGGCCGATTTTTACATTATAGGATAACATAGCAAACTCCCTTTCCTGTCATAAATTTGAAACGGAAGAACCGTTTCGATAGTGTTCGACACGGCGGTTCAATTTTTCCTCATCAATAACCCCGGTAGTCAGGAACTGATTGAGCATGGCTGCATCCGGTATTCCGGCGCGGCCGCCCATCCGGGTACATTTAATGGAAGAAACTCCGGTGGCATAGCGACAGGCACTTTCCGAATCCATTCCGTCCAGATAGGCGACATCGAATGCCCCGTGGAAAACATCCCCTGCCCCGGTCGTATCGACAACTGGAACATCCATCGAAGCAACCGAAAATTCCTTTTCGCCGTCAATCCCTATACATCCGTCGGCACCGAAGGTAAAGATCACGATTTGCGGCCCACGGGCCTGAACATACCGCATAACCTCTACCCGTTCGGTGTGAGAAAGTTCGGCATAGGGTTTCTTTCCGAGGTGTTCGCACAGCCCGTTGAAATAATACTCCGACCCGATAAAAATATCGAAAATCCGATAGTTTTCATAAACATACGGGCGGTAATAGGCCGCGTCAACGCTCACCTTTCCGCCGGAGTCGTGAATAATATCCGCCGCCTTGCAGATCGCCTCATTGACAAACCCGACATGAATCATCCGTGCCGAACGGATATACTCTTCATCAATATCTTCCGGCAACAGTTCACGGCATTCCCCCGGTCGGCTGATAAAGGTCTTGTTTTTATCCGCGCGTTCGGTAATACAAAGGCAGAAATTGCTGCGCTTGCCCTTTTCAATAATCAAATGGGAGGTATCAACATGATTGAATGAAAAATCCGCCGCAATCATTTTTCCGAAAATATCATCCCCGATTGCCCCGCAAAACGAAATGCGTTTTCCGAGATTTCCGGCTGCACGCCCTGAAAGCAGCAGTCATACATTCGGCTGCTGACCTGTTCCGGCATTTTTTCCAGTTCTATAACCAAGTCCTGACCCGGGGTTCCCAGACCGATGATATCATACTTTTTTTCCATAAAATGCCTCACGGAATAATGGAAAGAAATTTAAAATCATAGTATTCTTCCAAAGACCATTTGGATTTATCACAGCCGACACCGGACTGTTTATGGCCCGGATGGGGAGAAAACTCACTGCCGGCCGCGCCGTTAACAAAGATTTCCCCGGCGTTGACGCCATCCATATACTGAGTCATTTCCCGGGAATCATGGCCAAAGAAATATGCCGAAAGGCCGAAAATCGTATGATTGGATTTTTCGATGGCCTCTTCAAGGGTATCAAACGGCTGAACCGGAATAATCGGCCCGAAAATTTCTTCTTTGGAAACTGCCATATCGTCGGTAACATCCTTCAGGAACGCCGGCGTCATAAAGCTGCCTTTGGAGAATTCCGGCGGAACCGTTCCGCCCATGACCAACTTAGCTCCCCGATCGGTGGCATCCTTGATCAATCCGAGCATCCGATCACGAGCTTTCTTATTGATGACCGGCCCCATGATATAACCTTCGTCTTTCCCACTGCCGAGTTTCACCTTCGACAATTCCGCGGCAATCTTCTCACACAGAGATTCATAAACGCTTCTGTGGATATAAATGCGGTTATAATTCACGCAGGTCTGGCCGGCAAAGCCGACTTTTTTAGCCACGATATTGGCAGCCGTGGCATCGAGATCCGCATCCGGCATAATGACAACCGGCGCGTTTCCGCCAAGTTCCAGCGAATATTTCTTCACCGAAGTCGAGCCCTGATTCATCACAGCCAGGCCGGTTTCGTAAGAGCCAATCAGTGTGAGCATTCTCGGAATCGGGCTTTCGTTGAGAGTTTTAGCAACCTGAGAAGACGGACCGGCGAGAATGTTAATAACGCCGGACGGGAATCCGATGCTTTCCGCAATCTTCCCGAGATACAGAGTTGCCAGCGGCGTTTCGCTGGAGGGCTTGATGATACAGGTACAGCCCGAAGCAACCGCCGGAGCCAGTTTAATGCCGCAGTTGCCGAGCGGATAGTTCCAGGCAAGATGGCCGACAGCAACCCCGATCGGCACCCGCTGAACAATATGGTAAGCACCTTTGGGAGATGTCAACACCTCCCCGTTCATCCGTTGTGCTTCGTCCGCATAGTATTTCAGACTGATCAAAAACCAATCCACATCGCCGCAGGCGGCTGCATAAGGCCGGCCGGATTCGGCCGATACCAAATCAATCAGTCGGTCCCGTTCCGCCAAACAGGCTTCCCGGTAACGGTACAGCCAGGCTGCGCGTTCACCTACCGGCACCCGGGACCAGGTTTCAAAGGCCCGTTCCGCCGCTTTCAGGGTTTCTTCCGTTTGTTCCTTGGTAGCTCCGCAATATTCCCCGACCACTTCATCGGTTGCCGGATTGTATACCTTCAGCACACGGCCAAGGCCGTCTGTCAGCTTCCCATTGATATATTGTTGAAACATGGCAAAGTTCCTTTCTTATCCCATTTCGTCGGCCCGCGCTTGATTCTTGAAGCCTTTCAGCCCCCGGGCGCCGATAAATTTTGCGCTGCTGCCGAGTTCGGCTTCAATTTCAAGGAAGCGGTTTCCGCGGTCACCGATTCCGCTTTCCCGAACGGATCCGGCGTTAATTCCCACAGCATAATCCGCAATGGCGGCGCCTTCCCCGCGGCTGTCCGACGGCATCACGGCATATCCGAATTTATACGCATACTGAATCATTTCCAGCGCTTCGGTAATGGTACCGATCTGATTTACTTTCAGCAAAATCGCATTGGCTGCCCCTTTGGAAATCCCGTAGGCGACACGCTTGGGGTTGGTGGTAAACAAATCATCCCCTACGATCTGAATGCCGCTTTCCCGGGTAAGAGCCGCGGTTGTATCATAATCATCCTCGTTAAAAGGATCTTCGATGATAACAAAGGGATAATCCCGAATGATCTGCAGATAGAAATCGTAAAGTTGTTCCTTGGTTTTGGGAGTTTTATCAAACAGGCCGTAATACTTGCCGTCCTCTTTGTTGTGATAGGTATCGGTGGCAACATCCATCTGGAAGCCGATTTTCCCCTCATAACCGGCCTCAATCACCGTTTTGAGCATATCCTCCCAGATTTCCCGGTCACAATTGTAAACGCCTTCCGGAATCACGACGAAATCACGGATATTCGGCGCACCGCCGAACTTTTTCCGCATTTTTTCCGCCCAACGGGTGTGAACTTCCCAGCAGGCGTAAGAGGCTTCGCTGAAGGTTTTGAACCCGTAGCAGGCGATGGACATGGTGGGCTTTCCGCCCGGGGTGGTGATACCGCCGCCGTACCGTTCGTGCCCAGCAACCATTGCTACACCGGGAACCGGCAGATACATTGCTCCCGCCCCACCGATGTGACGGTAAAGCGGAATGCCGAGAGCGTTGGCACCGGCCTTCAACACCGCCGCCGAAACGGCAGCCGTTGCGTTACCGCCCAGCTTTGTTTTAGCATCCGGTTCCAAATTCAGCATAGCGCGATCCACTGCCTGCTGATTGGCGGCATCCATGCCGATGATGGCCGGCGCAATGATGCGATCAACATGATCTACGGCGTTCTGAACGCCTTTTCCGCCAAACATTTTTCCGCCGTCAAACGCAAACTCCACTTCGTGGGTTCCCATGGAAATGCCCGAAGTGCACATACCTCTGCCGACGGCTCCGTTTTCCGTGGTAACGATTGCCTCTACTCCGGGTTTTCCGCGGTTGGTATAAACCTGTCTAGCCACAACCGATTGAATGGCCGTACCGTACATAATTCATTCTCCTTTTTATGTTTCATTAAACAAGCCGGCAATTCATCAGAACATAATCTGATCCGGATCCGGCACATCCACCCCGGCCTGCAGGCCGGAAATGGTCAGCATATCCTCACGGCTGATTTCAAAATCAAATATTTCGGTATTCTCTTTGATTCTCATCGGGTTGGCCGACTTCGGAAGGGAAACAAAGCCCATCTGCAGGCACCAACGCAGACAAATCTGACCCACAGATTTACGATATTTGGCAGCCAGTTGCCGCATGGTTTCGTTGGCAAAGATAGCTCCGGTACCAAACGGACTGTAGGCTTCCACAACAATGTTGTTTTTGCGGCAATATTCCACTGCTTCCGGCTGAGTGACACCCGGGCAGAGCTTCAGCTGATTGACCATCGGCAGAACCGTTGCGGTTTCCATCAGTGCTTCGATGTGATGCGGCATAAAATTGCTCACACCGATCGCGCGGATTTTTCCGGCTTTGTACAGTTCTTCAAAGGCTTTCCATGTCTGCTGCATCGCCGGTTTCCAGGTGCCGCGGTACTGCACCGGAATGGGCCAATGAATGAGGTACAAATCCAAATAGTCCAGGCCCAGACGGGACAGAGTTCTTTCGAACGCCTCCATGGTTGCGTCATAGCCGTGATGCGCGTTTCTGAGCTTGCTGGTCACGAAAATTTCCGAACGGTCCAGGCCGCAGTCGCGGATCCCGTTCCCCACGCCAAGTTCATTTCCGTAAGCGGCTGCCGTATCAAAAAGACGGTAGCCGTGGGACAGAGCGGAAAGAACGGAAATTCGAGCTGTTTCGTTATTGGACTGCCAGGTTCCGAGCCCCATGCAGGGGATTTTTACGCCGTTATATGTTTCGAAAGTATCGGTAATGGAATTCATACATTCTCCTCCGCAAATCAGCGATTGGCCAAAGAGGCCCGATAATCCAGTGCATCATTGATGGTTTTCCGGGTATTCAGAACAATCTGTTTGTAGTTCTTCTCCCGGATGGCATTGTGTTCGGCAAACATCCAGTCACCGCCGCAAGCCAGAGTGTTTTTATGAGCCAGAAGCGGCAGGAAGTTTTTGCCGTCCAGCCCGCCGGTAACAACCCATTCCACATTTCCGAACGGGCCGTTGTTAAACTGCGCCAGAATTTCGTTACCGCCCATCTGATAAATCGGGAAGAACTTCACGATATTGATGCCGCATTCCAGAGCCGCCATGATTTCGGTAGCGGTCACACAGCCCGGCAAAACCGAAATTCCGTTTTCGTTGCAGAATTCCACAACACTGCGGTTAAAGCCCGGCATTACAACAAATTTCGCGCCCAGGTCCACAACGCGTTTTGCCTGTTCCAGATTGAGAACCGTTCCGGCACCAACCGTCAGTTCCGGAACTTCTTTGGCTACATTCTTGAGCATCTCATACGAATTTTCGTTTCTCATCAGGATTTCGCATACCGGCAGACCGCCTTCAACCAAAGCCGATGCGGCAGGAACAGCCGTGTCAATTTCGGTTGTGGCGATGATCGGGCAAATCCCGGTGGTTTTGAGTACTCCATACATTACTTGATCCATGATAATTATCTCCTTTTTGATATTGTTTGAAGGTTTGATTAACCGATTGTTTCCAGAACAACGCCGGTCATATCGGAGAGTTTTTTCAGGCTGGCGGCCATCGCATCGGTCAGTTCGATTTCCCCGTTGGCCAAAGCCATATCGCGTTTTTGCCATTCCATTTCGCCCGGCTGATAAATTTGAGAAGCAT
>CAKSNI010000082.1 GCA_934476025.1 uncultured Eubacteriales bacterium
GGGTAACCGTCAGCCGGTTGCAGCGCAAATTCCGGTCGTCCCCTTCTTTTTTTAAGAACCCGGAGCGACTCAGCCTTTTGGTGGAAAGCGCTACCGAAGCCGGAGTGATTCTTAGGAAATCGGCAATTTCCTTTTGGGTGCACCCCGGATGATCCACCACATATTTAAGAATCGGAAACTGCCCGAAATAAAGGCGATCTCCGCTGGCCGCATCTTTGTTGATGGCAACTTTGCGCATCAAATGGTTCCGATCCATTTTCCGGATCAATTCCCGGTTTTCCATGGGTCCCTCCTAATAGAAAAGCGTTTAACTGTTAAGCACTTATCTATTATATCGTGTGTGATGTACGCCGTCAAGAGTTTTCTTTTCCCCCGGCGGAATTTTCCCTGCCTGCTCCATGGAAAAAATGGTTGTACTTTTGGGCGAAATGTGATAGAATGTAGGAAGTCTAATCAGATGGAGGAATTTTGTTATGGCCAATCAAGTAATGATTACAACCGACAGCACAACCGACCTTGGGCCGGAGCTGATCGAACGCTATCATATCGCCACCCTTCCCCTGTGCATCACCCTAAGTGACGGCACTTACCGTGACGGGATCGATATGACCCCCGATATTATTTATGATCACTATGAAAAAAACAGAGAACTTCCCAAAACCGCAGCTCCGAACCTGGAAGACTGCCGGGAATTTTTCCGGAAATACACGGAACAGGGGTTTGATATTGTTCACTACACCATCAGTTCCGATATGTCCTCCACCTTTAACAACTGCCGGCTGGCTGCCGAAGAGTTTCCCGGCGTAACCTGCGTTGACACCCAGAATCTTTCTTCCGGGGGCGGTTTGGTGGCTCTGCACGGTGCGGAGATGGCTGCTGCCGGAAAAAGTGCCGAAGAAATTGTCAAAGAATGCGAAGCCATGATTCCCAATGTCGACGCATCTTTTGTCATTGACAATCTGGAATTTCTCTACAAAGGCGGCCGTTGCTCGGCTTTGGCGGCTTTCGGTGCCAATCTGCTCAAGCTCAAACCGATGATTGAGGTTAAAAACGGAAAAATGGGAGTCGGCAAAAAATACCGCGGAAAATTCGAAGCCGTTTTGCGCGAATATGTCAAGGAACGAATCGGCGACGGCAGTGATCTTGTTCCGGATCATGTTTTTGTTACCCATGCCGGAGTGGATGACGCTCTTGCTCAGAGCATCGGGGATCTGGTAATGGAATGCTTCCCGTTTAAGCATCTTCACATTACCAAAGCCAGCTGCACCATCTCTTCCCATTGCGGCCGGAACACCCTTGGAGTTTTGTTTGTACGCAAGTCACCGATTGCCTGAACTTTCATAGTATAAGAATAGGGGCCAATAACGGATATCCTCGACCGGCGATAATAAGCTGTTATCCTTGAATAACCGGTTATGCTCCTTATGATAGCGCCGCTCCTGCCGGCAAACGGCAGGAGCGGTTTTCTTAATTGTTTTCAAAAGATTCCGGTATATTGAAAGCCTGCCGAAAGTTAACCGGCAGGCTTTTAAAAAACATCACAAATCCGAAAAATCCGCATCCTCATCCCCGACATCCAGGCCCAGCTTCCGACGGTTTTCAATATCCGCATCGGGATGTTCCGCATAATACGGATCGATCATATACTTTTTGATACTGGGAAAAACGCCGTACTGGATGGCCAGGTAACGGTAAGTCGGATAAAAGAAAATCAAAAAAACCGAAAAGAAAGCCATCGTCAGGTGGGTCGGCATTAACGCAATCAACCCAAACCAAATCGCCCAGTACGCCAGCAAAGAAAGCAGAATCAGAACATTGTTTTTCAGATTCACCATAACAAACTTAAAGCTGTTGCGATAGATCTGCCGTACCGACATATCAAAGGTAATCACAATAAACCAGATATAAAACTTCATAATCAGGTAGGTTAAATTCAAAAGCAGCGCAACCCCCAGGCCGAAAAAGCCAAAGTCGCTGACCTTGGAATATTGCCAAAAGAAGTACAGATCATACCACAGCACCACGGTAATCACCGCATTGAGAAAACCTACCCCGAATACCTGCCGCAAATTGGCACGGATGGTTGAAAAGAAATCCGACAGCCCAAAGGTATGTTTTCCGCGGGAAATACTGCGGGTAACCCCGGTCATTCCGACCGCCGAAAAGCCGAAGGGAATCAAAAACAGCAGAGAATACATAAAGTTTGTCGGAATCAATTTCCAAATATTCCGAAACAGGGTTTCAAAGAAAACGATAAAGGTTTTCTTTCGGGGCCCGTTTTTGGAAATCCCGGGGCCTTCTTTATTATAATTATAAAACAACGACATGAAATGATAACTTCCTTCCCCGGGAAACCGGAAATGACCGGCGGCTCCCATTTTTTCGGTTACTTCTTTTTATATACGGTTTTATCAAACAGGCTGACATCCCGGTATCCCAATCGGTACCCGATCGCTGTGACAGCAAACGGAAACAGAACCGTCACAAACAACAGCAGCATTTGCCAGAAAGCCAGTTGAGAAGCCAACGCGGCTTTCCCGTATATCAGATAAATCACTCCGTAAAGATGCGAATTCAGCACCCGGAAAATAGATAAAAAGTTCGGCTTCAGCACTCCAAACCGGCACAGGCACAAAATCAGGTACAGAATAAAGGACGGAATCGCTACCATTCCCCCGATTTTTATGCCACGCAGCCGATCGGCTTCCATTCTCTGAAAACGAACGGCGTTGCTGTCTTTGTTCCCGATATTCCAGGCGCAGGAATACAGGGTGGCTGTACTCAGCCAGACACTGAAAAAAATGCTGATAGCATAGGCAACCCGTTCCCATTTTTCAGAGAGAACCCGGATTGCTGTTTTGGTAAGGATTTTTCCCTGTTCTTCATATTCCGGATACAGAGAATCCTCCCCTTCATCAAAAGAATGGTCATACAAATATTCGTTCTTCCGGGTGGTTTCGTTGAATTCATATACTTCGTAACCGGTTTCGGTAGAAGCAATCATATTCATTACAAAAACGCAGGATACCACCACAAAAAAGGACATGGCAATACTGACTAAAAATTTCAGATAACAATGCAAAGCGGATTTTAACACCTTCATCACCAAAAGGTATTATACAGAATTTTACAAAAAAAAGCAAGCAAATGAGCCATTTGCCTGCTTAGTTTTCAAATTGTTCACAGAAAAATCAGAAAAAATGCCGTTATCAGCACTGCGCCGCCCACGGCAAACAGCAGAACTTTCCATTTTCGGCGGCGTTGGTACCGCACGCGCAGGAGGGGCTTTTTCTCTTCTTTTCCCTTCAGATGATTCAGCGCGTTAAGCGCCTCCTGACTTAGCTTTTTACGCCGCAAGTCCGTATACTCCGGAGCAACAAAAAGAATTGCCTTGCTGAAATACTTGCTGCCGGTTTGTGTAATTTCAATAATCGACTGATTGACCCCTTTAACCATACCGTTGGCACCGCCTTTCATAAGATACCCTTATTTTGGACGGAATTGCCAACGGTTATTCAGTTTACATAAAATTGTGCATAACCCGGTTGATAACTCGAAAAAGCCGGATTCTTTCGAAGCAAGTTATGAACAAATCGCCTGTTTTCGTCAGATTATGTCAACCAAGAATCATCGGACCGGTATCAACAGGCAACGCTGTTCGGGAACTTCCGTTTCTTTCAGCCCGTTCAGAGCCTGCATTTCCGCAAAATTACTGTTATACCGTTTGGCGATATCCCAAATTTTTTCTCCCTTGGCAGCAAAATAAGCAACCAGGGAACAATCCGGAGTCCCTTTCACCTTTTGAGAATCTTCTTCCCACCTGGCAACGGCCCGGATATTCTTCACTTCATGAATGCAAAGTCCCACGGTATATTCCACCCGAAATTCCACCTGAGATTCGGAAAGAATGTTGTAGGATACCGAAGCGATTCGAAAATCCGGATTACAAACCGCGTTTTCGCCAATCGAATCCTCTACCGGATGCTCATAAGTAAATTCCTCACTTTTTTCCGCATAGCTGATCTGGGAATCCGAATTGCAATAAAGAAAACCGACATTCAATCGAAGGGAAACGAGAACTTTCCCGTTTTCAAAACGACAGCCGACGGTTTCGCTTTCCCGCGAAAAATCCAGAATTCCGGCCAGATCTTTCAGGGGAAAATCCATTACCCCCTGATAGGTATACCGATCCTTGAGGGAAGAGCAAATGCGATCCATGGGCAATTCTTCCCGTTTTGCGTCAATTTCATACCGGGTTGAATACAGATCCAAAATCACCGGAACATTGCGGTCACAATAGGCAGAAACCTGCATAAACACCTTGGCATTCATCGACAGGCTCCGACACTCTTCACTTCCTTTGATCGGTTTGACCTCTAAAAAGCAAATTTGCGCCCGGCACTCGCAACGGCAATCTTCCCGAACTTCCGGCATATCAATAAACTGACTGTACGGAATTACCGTACTGTAATTCTGATAGCGGCGGTGCTGCTCATCGCAGTACAAGACTTCCACGCTCAAATTCCCCTTCACATTCACCTTGGAACGGATGGGCTTTACTTCATCCACACTGATTTCGGCAGAACTTTTCAAAATACATCCTACCGTCGGCAAAGAAGAAGATATATCAAGCCGTTCCTCCACCAGCAAATTCTTTTCCGCATTGGAAATGGCGTTGAGCGTCGGCATTTCCGCGCGCTCAAACTGAAAGTCCGGTCGGTCGGCATCGGAAAGTATTTCAAAGGTTTTCAGACAGTTGGCTCCAACACTGATGGCAACGGCTCCGTGGATATCAATTTTCCGTTCGCTGACGGCACGGCAATTCACATACTGCAGTTTTGTGCAGATCTCCACCAGAGCTCCGTCGAGGTTTTCTTCCCCCTGAAAGGTTTTATTGAACGGCACAGTCTGTTCATAGCTGTACACACCGTTCTGTTCGTCACAATAGAAAACGCAGACGGAAATCTGTCCGTCCACCGTTATGCTCTGACCGGTTGCCGCTTTGGAAAATATACCGGGGGTTACCCGACATTTTAGTATTTTTCGGATATCCGGACAGTAATCCGGCAAGGAAAAGTCCAAATCAAACGGAATTTCTCCTTTTTGAAAAAAGACTGTTTGATTTACGCAAACCGGCTGTTTGACAGTTTTACATTCCATAGCGAAACCCTCTCTTTGCAAATATCTGTTCAACTATATGCAGTCAGTTTTGCCAATATGCCCAAACCCCAAAAAGCAAAAAAGAACCGCCACACGGGCGGTTCTCAAAGCATACAACGCGTCTTTTTATATTTTTGTTTTTTCTTTCTGACGGCAGCGACGGACCAATTCATCCGAAAGCCCCCGGCAAAGTTCCGTGATGTGATGAATTTCTTCAATGGCACTGTCCTGCATTCCGTTTTCGATCCAATCAACCGAGAGGCCAAAAATTTCGCACTTAAAGAACCGGATTGCCACCGAGCGATCCAACTCGCTGAAATCTTCTCCGGCAAATACCGTATCGAGATAAACCGTTACCAAATATTCACACAGCTGCATACAGTAGCGTTCGTAAATTTCACGGTTCACTGATTGATAAATATGCAAAACAGCCTTCTTATTCTGCAAAGCAAACTGGAAAGCCAGGCTGACGCACTCATCCAATGTATGAA
>CAKSNI010000083.1 GCA_934476025.1 uncultured Eubacteriales bacterium
AACTGCCGGATGCTGCGGCGCTGGTGGATCCGCATTTGCCCGGCTTTGGGGTGGAATTTCCGGATATCTGCGGCGCAATGGTGGCTTTTTGTTTTGTTTGTGCCATGGAGAATGCCGAAATCGCTGAAATGCTTCCCCTGTATGGAGATTTGGCCGCCATCGGTACGGTGGGGGATGTTATGCCTTTAAAAGGGGAAAATCGCTGCCTTTTGCAGAATGTCCTCCCATTCCTGCGGGAAAATCCGCGCCCTGGAGTGGCTGCTTTGATGAAGGCGGCACAAATCGAAGCTTCTTCTCTTTCGGCTTCAAAAATTGCGTTTGGGCTGGTTCCGCGGCTGAACAGTGCCGGCCGGATGGGGGATGCGGCCCGGGCAGTGGAACTCCTTGTTTCGCAAAACGAAGAGGAGGCCGCGCAGACGGCGGCACGGTTGTGCGAAGAAAATGCTCATCGACAGCAATTGGAAAAAGAAATTCTGGAGGAAGCGCTTCGTACCATCGACGAACAGCATCTGGACCGGCAACGGGTGATTGTAGTTTCGGGAGAAGGTTGGCATCGCGGAGTGATCGGAATTGTCGCTTCCCGGATTTTAGAACAGTTCGGGCGACCGACGCTGGTTTTTTCACTGGAAGGAGATCAGGCAGTTGGTTCCGGGCGGAGCCTGCCCGGTTTTTCCTTGTACCGTGCTATCGAATCTCTCGCAAAAATGACCGAACATTTTGGAGGGCATGAATTGGCTGCCGGAGTAACGGTGCAGCGGGATGCGCTGGGGGCGTTTGCCAGGGGGCTGAATGATTACGCCCAGAGTCAACCGCCGGCCGTACCGGTCCTTCATCTGGATTGTAAACTCAATCCGGCGGCTTTGTCGATTGACCTGGCGGCTGCCCAAAAAATTCTGGAACCCTTCGGCAGCGGCAACCCTTCGCCTCTCTACGGAATATTCGGGGTTTGTCTTGACTCGGTTACGCCGCTTTCGGGCGGCAAACATCTGCGCCTTTCTTTTTCCCGGGGTGGGGCGGTATTTCAGGCAATGCTTTTCTCCACTACATTGGCGCAATTTCCGTTTTCGGTGGGGGATTGCCTGGATCTGGCAGTGACATTGGATATCAACGAATATCGCGGTCAGAATTATCTTTCGGTCTGTATTCGGGATTACCGTGCGGCCGGAATCGATGACGATCGGAATGTGACCTTAACGGCTCGATATCTGGATTTTTCGGCCGGATACCGGGAGGCAGCCGAAGGGCTGAGGGTTGACCGGGCCGCTTGCGGCGTGATTTATAAATATTTGCTCAAATCGCCTTCCACCCCAACGGGGCTGGTGCGCCGGTTTTCGGCCGCCTATACGGCCGGCGGGGTGATGGCGGTAATCGATATATTGGAAGAATTGCGGTTGATTCGCCGCGAAAATGACGGGAATTTCCCGATGCTTCGCACGGTGGCTTCCCCTGAAAAGGTGGATCTGCATTCTTCCCATATTTTACAAAAACTCGAACGATCCGATTCCTGACAGGGGGTGAATGAAGTGGAAGAAAAAAACGCGGTTCCGGGCTTGGTAGACTCATTCGAATCCACCCGCAAGCAGCAGGAGGCCGATTTTCGGCATCAGAAAAGTTATGAAGAACTGAAAAGTTATCTGGAAAAACAAAACGGAGATTACGATTATGAATTGATCGCCAAGGCTTTTTGGTTTTGCGTGAAGGTCCATTCCAAGCAACAGCGTCTTTCGCATGAAGAATATTATCTGCATCCGTTTCATGTCGCCCTGATCGTTGCTTCCCTCGGGCTGGACAGTCAGGCCGTGGCGGCAGCGTTGCTGCACGACACGGTGGAAGATACCGAAGTTACCCTGGAGGATATTCGCAGCCAATTCGGCCAAGAAGTGGAACAGCTGGTTGACGGCGTTACCAAAATCGGCCGTCTTTCCTTTGTTTCCAAAGAGGAACAGCAGGCCGAAAATCTTCGGAAAATGCTGATTGCCATGGGAAAGGATATCCGGGTCATTCTCATTAAGCTGGCCGATCGTCTGCACAATATGCGGACCATCGATTATATGCCGGAGGAAAAGCAGCGGCTCAAATCGCTGGAAACGCTGGAAGTGTATGCGCCGATCGCTCACCGCCTCGGGATCCGGGCTATCAAGGAAGAATTGGAGGATATTGCCATCGCTCATCTGGATCCGGTGGCTTACCGACAGATTGAAAACTTGCTGACCGGGGAAAAAGAATACCGGCTCAAACTGCTGGATTCTCTCAAGGATCGGATTCAAAAACGACTGCAAAAGGAAATGCCGGGCGTAAAAATGGAATTCCAGGGTCGGGTGAAATCCATCAACGGCATCTACCGGAAAATGTTCATGCAGGGAAAGAGCTTTGAGGAAATCTATGATGTTTACGCCATTCGGGTGATTACCGATACCGTTGCCGACTGCTACAACATTCTGGGTGTGATTCATGATATGTTCCGCCCGATTCCGAACCGTTTTAAAGATTATATTTCTACCCCGAAACCCAACCTGTACCAATCGCTGCATACAACGGTAATCGGCCGGGAAGGGGTACCTTTTGAGGTGCAGATCCGCACTTTTGAAATGCACAAAACGGCTGAATACGGTATTGCGGCCCACTGGAAATACAAGGCCGGCGTGCAAAGCGAAACCCGGATGGATGAACGCCTTGCCTGGATCCGGCAAATTCTGGAAACTCAGGGCGACAGTCCCGACGCTTCGGAAATCCTTCGCAGCATCAAGGTGGATCTGGCACAGGAGGATGTTTTTGCCGTGACACCGCGGGGGGATGTCATCAATCTTCCGGTGGGGGCAACGGTGGTGGATTTTGCCTTCGCCATTCATTCGCAGGTGGGCATCCGTATGGTCGGGGCTAAGGTGGACGGAAAAATCGTACCGCTCAACCATGTGATCAACACCGGCGAAATCATTGAGATCCTCACAACAAATCAGCCCGGGCACGGGCCGAGCCGGGATTGGATCAATCTGGCCGTTACCAACCAGGCAAAATCCAAAATTCGCAACTGGTTTAAAAATGAAAAACGGCCGGAGAATATCGAAAACGGCCGGGCGGACTTTGACCGTGAAATCAAGCGCAACGGGATTTTGTTTGAAACCGACGCCCAGTACCAGAATTTCGTGACGGAAATTGCCAAGAAAACCCATCTCAACAGTGCCGAGGACTTTTATGCGGCTATCGGATACGGCGGAATCGTGCTTTCCAAGTTGCTGCCGCGGTTAAAGGATGCCTATAATAAGCTTTCCAAAACGGTAAAACCGCCGGAAATGCCGGATCCGACCTATATTCCGCCCCATCGCAAATCGTCGGACGGGGTAATCGTGGAGGGGCTGGATAATTGCATGATCCGCTTTTCCCGCTGTTGTGCGCCGCTTCCGGGAGATGAAATTATCGGTTTTATTACCCGTGGCCATGGGGTTTCGATTCATAAACGCGACTGCATCAATGTACCGAAAAACCTGGCGGAATGTGAAGAACCGGAACGCTGGGTTTCTGCCTGGTGGGAAGCCAATCAGAAGGCGGAATTTTCGGCTTCGGTGCAGATCAGTGCCATTGATCGGGAAGGGTTGCTTCTGGATATTACCCAGGTGCTGGTCAATATGCGGGTACGCCTGGTCAATATGAATGCCCGGCAAACCAAAGACGGAAACAGCATTACGATTTTAACGGTGACAACCGAGGGCCTGGAACATCTAAAGGTCATTATGGCCCGGCTTGCCAAGGTGCAGGGCGTATACAGTGTAGAGCGCATCAATCTGTAATAACGGAAAGGAAACCGATATGAAGGCTTTGATTCAACGGGTGAAAAAAGCGTGCGTTACGGTCGAAGGAGAGGAAACCGGCCGGATCGGGGAAGGACTTCTGGTGTTTCTCGGCGTTTGTGATACCGATACCGCCGATTTGTGCGAATTGTTGGCCGGAAAGGTTGCTTCTCTGCGGATTTTTTGCGACGAAGAGGAAAAAATGAACCGTTCGGTGCTTCAAACGGCAGGGGGAATCCTTGTGGTTTCCCAGTTTACCCTCTGCGCCGATACCAAAAAAGGAAATCGCCCTTCCTTTACCGGGGCAATGCGTCCCGATGTTGCCAACGCGTATTATGAAAAGTTCTGCGAATGTCTTCGGCAAAACGGAGTCAAAAGCGTGGAAACAGGCCGGTTCGGCGCTGATATGCAGGTGGAACTCGTGAATGACGGCCCGGTGACCCTCATGTTGGACACCGATGTATGGAGAAAAAAACAATGAAAATCAAACGAAGCTTTTTTAAAGAATGCGGAGAAAACATGTATCTATTGTCCGGGGAAACCGGGGCAGCTATTGTGGACCCGGGGTGCGTGAACCGCGATGTTGAGGAGTTTATCGAGCAGAACCGGGAAAAAGAACTGGCCATTTTGATCACTCACTGCCATTTTGACCATATTTCCGGGGTGGCGGAAATTGTGCGCCGGACGGGCGCAAAGGTGTATGTGAGCGAAACGGAAAAGGATTCGCTGTCTGATCCGGTTTATGCTCTTTATGACCGTTGCGAATTGGTGTTTGATCCGGCAAAACCGGATGTGCTGCTGCGGGACGGTCAGTCTTTTTCGGTCGGGGATCTTCGGTTTACGGCTTTCGCTACACCGGGGCATACCCGGGGCAGCCTGTGCTATCTGTGTGACGGATACCTCTTTAGCGGAGATACCCTTTTCCTTCACAATATCGGGCGAACCGATTTTACCGAATCCGGCGGCAATCCGGCCGATATGGAGGCCTCTCTCGAAAAGCTGGCATCTCTGCCGCAGGATGTCGTTGTTTATCCGGGCCATGGGCTTCGGACTTCTCTTTTTCGGGAAAAAGAGGAAAATCCGTGGATGAATGGGATGAAGCCGGTATGATTTTATCGAATATCGGTCATTCTTTTGACTATGAAACCGAAAAACTTTGCCGATTGTTTTTTCCGTTTGAAAAAATCCGAATTTTGCATACCCTTCCCGAAACGCCGGAACGTTTTTACGCGGTAACACGGCGGGAAACGGAACGGGTTTCGGCCGCGCTTTGGATGGACGGCGAAAAAACGGAGTTTTCGCTTCCGCTTTGCAAGGAGGATAACGAAAAAGAAATCGAACGCAAACTGGCGTTTCAGTTGTTTTTGTGCCTGGAAAAGCGAACGGGCTATCACCCGAAATGGGGCATTTTAACCGGGGTTCGTCCGGCAAAACTGTACGCCGCTCTTTGCCGGGAAATGGGCCGGCCGGCGGCGGAGGAGTGGTTTGTCCGATCTCTTTCGGTGGATCCCGAAAAGCTGCCTCTTTGTCGGCAGACCTATGAAAAAGAGGAAGAAATCCGGGCTTTGAGTCGCCGGGATTCCTTCAGCCTTTACCTCTCGATTCCTTTCTGCCCAACCCGGTGTGCCTATTGTTCCTTTGTTTCTCATTCGGTGGAAAAGGCCGCTTCCTTAATTCCCGAATATACCGAAAAACTTTGTCGGGAACTGGAAGCTGCGGCGCAAATTGCCCGAAGCTGTGGGCTAAGGCTGGAAACGGTTTACATGGGAGGCGGGACGCCGACAACCCTCTCGCCGGAACAAATGCAAACGGTACTGGAA
>CAKSNI010000084.1 GCA_934476025.1 uncultured Eubacteriales bacterium
CCTGTATGTTGCTCACGGGGTTTCGGGCGGCAGCGTTTCCGCCATCATTGCCAAATGCGCCGCCAAAAAAATCCTGATTAAAGAAGTCAGTCCGCAAAAGCTGGATTATCTGTGTGGCGGTGCCAATCATCAGGGGGTAGCCGTTGTCATTGCCTCCCAGCATTACAGCACGGTGGAAGAAATGCTGGCCGACGCAAACGAAAAAGGGGAAGCCCCCTTTTTGATTCTGTGCGATAACCTGGAAGATCCTCACAACCTCGGCGCCATTATCCGAACGGCGGAATGCTGCGGGGTGCACGGCGTGATCATTCCGAAACGGCGCAGCGCCTCTCTGAATGCCACGGTTGCCAAAGCCGCCAGCGGCGCGCTGGAATATGTAAAGGTTGCCCGGGTAACCAACCTGACCGACGAAATCAGCCGCCTGAAAAAGCAGGGCGTGTGGATTTTCGGGGCGGATATGGACGGCCGGGACTACCGGGAATTTGATTATACCGTTCCCTGCGCCCTGGTGATCGGCAACGAAGGAAAGGGCATCGGTCCTCTGGTTTCCAAAAATTGCGACGCCCTGATCCGTCTGCCGATGTCCGGGAAAATCAATTCCCTGAACGCCTCGGTTGCCGCCGGGGTTCTGATGTACGAGGTTGTCCGCAAACGCACGGGGAGGTAGCCGTTATGAAATTTTCTTTTCACAAAAAAGAGCCGGACGATCTGGACGAACTTTTGGAGAGCTTTAAAGACGAAGATCTTCAAAAGCGCCGGGAGATCCGGGCTCCGCATACCCTAACCGCCGGAGAAATTTCCGGTCAGCAAAAAAACGATCCGGCCAAAGCGGATGAACCGGTTCTTTCTCCGCTGGAACAACTGAAGGCCAATATGCTCAAAGCCCAACAAAAAAAGTCGGAGCCCACCCCCGCCGGGGGAGATTCCCTTTTCCGGGTGCGTACCGATTTGTTTGAAAATGAGGACGATTCCCCGACAACGGCATCCCAGCCTCCGGCCGAACCGTCCATCCCTCCGGCCGAGGCCAAAAAGGTTCCCGCCAACGCCGAAAACGCTTCCCCTGAACCGGAACCGATTGTTCAAAAGGAAACGCCGACTGCCTTCTCCGCCGCTCCCGTTTCCGAAGTCCGGGAAGCCGTTTCTTCGGCCGGGTCGGAAAATTCTCCCCATCGTTTAAAAAAGGATGAAACCCTTCAGCTGACACCGGACTATTTTGAGGAATCCTCCGCTTCCTTTGGCCCGGCCGCCCAGGATGATGAAGCGGCAGGGCAAACCGAAACCATTCCGCTCAGCGAACTGTTTGCTGCTCCGACTTCCCCGATTCAGCCCCCGGCAGGGAAAACCCCGGCTGCTCCGGCTGCTCCGGCTGCATCTGCCGAGTCGGCCGCTCCGTCGGATACGGCAAAAACCCCGGCGGCTCCGGGTTCCCCCTCGGTTCTGGAAAAATGTATGCCCTTTATTCTGGACAGCAACGAACCGGCTCCCCAGCTGAGCAAGCCAGCCTATACGCTCGACAGCGTAGAAAAAATTCTCGGATTGCAGGAAAAAGAACCGGCCGAACCGGGCAAACCGGCTTCGCCGGCCGAATCCATTCCGATGGACTCCACACAGGTGTTTTCTCCGGTTTCGGAACCGTCGAACTCCGGTCACACCCCGGAGGTGATTTCCGATCTGGAAGCCACCGGTACCTTTGATATTTTCGACAGCAAACCGGCCGAAAGCGATACCGCCCCGGTTATTTTGCCCGAAGGATTGATCGGCAGCGCCGCGCAGCCGTCTTTGTCCGACCGTCTGTTCGGGGAGGAAAGCCGAGCGGATGCTCCCCTTTCTCCGGCCATGCCCGATGCGGATTATGAGCCGCCCTTTGAACTGAGTTCTCCGCGGGATGTCAAAAATGTACGCCGTCATTTAAAGCTGTGGGTGCGTAACGGCTTTTTCCGTTTGTTGGCCACCGGGGTTTTCCTTATTTCCCTGCTCTTTTTGCTGCTGCCCGGATTTTCGGCCCGGATGGATGGGCAAAATCTGTTTCTTAAATTTTTCTCACTGAGCATTCTGACCCTTGCGGTCGCCGTCAATGCCGATGTTTTTCGCAGTTTTTCCACCCTGAAAAGCGGAACCGATACCTACGAAGCCGGCACAGCCGCCTGCCTGATTGCCGCCTTTCCGGCCTGCCTTCTGGCCATTTTCCGTTCCGCCGAATCCCGGGTTGCATACGAAATCTGCCTGGGCGGCGTGTTGCTCCTGTTTTTCCGTTCCCTGTTCCGTTTTTTCAAGGCGCGGTACCTGCTTTCCAACTTCCGGCAAATTGCCCCGAAAGGGGATAAAAACGCCGTTTTGCTGATCAACGATCAGCCAACCACTTTTGCCATGGCCCATACCGCGGTTGACGGAGATATTCTGGCAGCCGCCATTCAAAAAACCGGGTTCCTGACCGATTACATGAAGCAGAGCATTCCGGAGCATCCTCTTTTCGGAAAATCGTTTTTCTATTTTCTCGTTTCGTTGGCCTGCTCGGCCATGGTGGGCATCGCCGGATGGGTGTATCATTCCAGCCTGTTGGCCGGCGCGGTGGCTTTTTATGTCGGGCTGCTGCTTTGCAACCCGCTGATGACCGAAGCCTGTCAGATCCTGCCGCTTTACTGTGCCTCCCGCCGCTGCAACCGGTACGGAGCCATGATCACCGGGGTACAGGCAGCCGAATGCATTGAGCAGTCCAATGTTCTGGCCCTCAAGTGTTCGGATCTGTTTCCCAAAGGCAGCGTCACCCTTTCGGATATGCAACTGCTGAGTGAAAACAATATTGAATATACCATCGCCTGCGCCGCGGCCATCACCCAGGAAATTGACAGCCCGTTGTACCCCGTTTTGGCGAAAATCATGGAAACCAACACACAGGTAGAAATGCCGGCCGCCGATTCCATTAAATACGAAGAATCCCTCGGCATTACCGGCTGGGTGAAGGACAGCCGCATTTACATCGGAAACCGGGCTTTGATGCTGGCTCACGAAATCGAAGTGCCGTCGGGGGAAAGCGACAAAGCGTTTTTAAGAAAGGGATTTTTCCCGGTTTATGTCGCCTGCAACGGCAAGGCCTGCGCCCGGCTGATTCTCCGTTACCTTCCACGGGCCGAAATTGCCAAGGAGCTGTTCCGGGTTACCGATGCCGGGGTTACGATTCTGGTCAGCAACTGTGATCAGAATATCAGTGAAGAAATGCTGTGCGACTATTTTGATCTGTATGAGGACAGTGTAAAAATCATGAGCGGTTCCGGGGATCATTTGTACCGTACCGCCACGGCGCGAAGCGAAAGCAGCCTTTCGGGCGGAAGTGCCGGCAAGGAAGCCGCCGGGCTTTGCAGTGTGGTTTCCGCTTCGGTGCGGATTCGCCGGAGCGTCCTGCTGCTGACCATCTGCCAGATTCTCTTTGCCGTGCCCGGCCTGATTGCCTTCGGATACATTCTTTTGGGCAGCGCGTCCGGAACGGTACCCGGCACCCTGGTTCTCGGGTATCTTCTGGCTTCGGCTTTTCTCAGCCTGCTGGCCTTTTTATTCACAAAACCATAATTCTGGAGGGCTTTTCATGCAAAAGAAAAAATTCTATATCACCACCGCCATCGCCTATACCTCCCGCAAGCCCCATATCGGAAACGCCTATGACATTGTGTTGTCGGATTGCATTGCCCGCTATAAACGCCTGCAGGGATACGATGTTTTTTTGTTGACCGGTTCGGATGAACACGGGCAGAAAATTGAGGAATATGCCAAAGAAAAGGGCATTGCCCCCAAGGCCTATGTCGATGAAGTTTCCGCTCAGATCCGGGCGGTGTGGGACAGTCTTGACACCCACTACGACCGCTTTATCCGCACCACCGATCCCGATCACGAAGCGGCGGTATCCAAAATTTTCAAAAAGCTCTACGATCAGGGAGATATTTACAAGGGGTACTACGAAGGAAAATACTGCGTTCCCTGTGAATCCTTTTTCACCGCCTCTCAGCTGGTAGACGGAAAATGCCCCGATTGCGGCCGGGAAGTCATCGATTCCAAGGAAGAAGCCTATTTTCTGAAACTCGGGAAATACCAGGATCGGCTGATGAAATATTACGAGGACAATCCCGACTTTTTCCGCCCGTCCTCCCGCAAAGCGGAAATGATCAACAACTTCCTAAAACCCGGCCTGACCGATCTCTGCGTTTCCCGGACTTCCTTTACCTGGGGGATTCCGGTGGAATTTGATCCGAAGCATGTGATTTATGTCTGGCTGGATGCGCTGTCCAACTATATTACCGCCATCGGCTATTCTCCCGACGGCAGCAGCGACCAATACCGCCGTCTGTGGCCGGCGGACCTTCATGTCATCGGAAAAGATATTGTCCGGTTCCACACCATTTACTGGCCGATCATTCTGATGGCGCTCGGCGAACCGCTTCCCAAACAGGTGCTGGCCCATCCGTGGGTTCTGTTCGGAGAGGACAAAATGAGTAAATCCAAAGGAAATGTCATTTACGCCGATGAACTCGCTGCCCGGTTCGGGTCTGATGCCGTACGGTACTATCTGCTCAGCGAGGTTCCCTTTGCTCAGGACGGCAGCATCACCTACGAATCCTTTATCGGCCGGTACAATCTGGATCTGGCCAATACCCTCGGCAATTTGGTAAACCGCAGCATTGCCATGGCCAATAAGTATTTCGACGGAAAGGTGGAGGCTCAGCCGGAAAAAGATCCGCTGGATTCGGAATTGGAAGCAGCCGCCCGTATTGCCGTCGAAAAGGCCGGAGAATGCATGGAAACCTATCACACGGCCGATGCCTGTGAAGCCATTATGACCTTTGCCCGCCGCTGTAACAAATATATCGATGAAACCATGCCCTGGTCTTTGGCTAAGGAAGAATCCAAACGGGATCGTCTGCAGGGTGTTCTGTATCATTTGCTGGAGAGCATCCGCCTTCTCGGCGTATTGCTTTCCCCCATGATTCCGAAAGCCTGCCAAAGCATTCAGCAGCAGTTGAACTGCACCGAAAACGATGCACGGTTCGGTCAGGTTTCCCGCTATGCGGTTCAGGCCCCGACGCCGCTGTTTGCCCGCCTGGATACCGATCGGGTTTTGGCGGAACTTCGCGAGGAACAGGCAAAAAAGCAGGAGGCCGCCGCTCAGAAAAAGAGCGAGAATGTTGCCACCCTGTCTGAAATTTCGATTGACGACTTTGCCAAAGTGGAACTCAAAGTTGCGAAAGTCACCGCCTGCGAACCCGTTCCCAAAGCCAAAAAGCTGCTGAAACTCACCCTCAACGACGGCAGCGAAACACCCCGTACCGTTGTTTCCGGCATTGCGCTTTCCTACCAGCCACAAGAACTCGTCGGTCATCGGGTAGTGTTGGTTTCCAACTTAAAACCGGCCAAACTCTGCGGCGTGGAATCCTGCGGAATGATTTTGGCTGCCGACGCCAAGGACGGCGTCCGGGTGCTTTTTGCCGACGATGTGCCGGTCGGCAGTCGGGTACGCTGATGGAACCGATTCCGTCTTTGCCGGTCGGGGAATCGATTTTCGATACCCACGCCCATTACGAT
>CAKSNI010000085.1 GCA_934476025.1 uncultured Eubacteriales bacterium
GCTTTGGACAGGGGAATTTCGTTGACGCGGCGGCGGTTTTGTGGTAAGATAAAATCGGTATGAAAGGAAGCGGGGCCGGAAATTCGGCCTGCGATTTCAAAGAACGATCAACAAAATACGGAGGAAGAAACCGAATGGAACGGATGATCAGCGAACCGGCCCGGCAAATTCCGGTTCGGGAATCTTTTGATGTTGCGGTCTGCGGCGGCGGAATTGCCGGAATCAGTGCCGCTTTGGCAGCGGCCCGCAACCATCGGAAGGTGGTTTTGCTGGAACGGGAGTTTCTGCTTGGCGGGTTGGCAACGGCCGGCCTGATTACCATTTATCTGCCCCTTTGTGACGGAAACGGAAAACAGGTGAGCTTCGGCATTGCTGAAGAATTGCTGCGCTTTTCGGTTCGCCACGGATACGAAGGCAAGGCCAGGGGGTATGACGCCTGGGTCAGCGGGGAAAAGCCGGAGGACCGGGTGAAAAACCGCTTTGAAGTGCAGTACAATCCGCAGGTTTTCGCCTTGGATGCGGAGCAGCTTCTCCGGGAAAACGGGGTGGAAATCCGTTATGGAATTGCGGTATGCGCCGTTCAGACCGAGAAAGAGAAAATCACCCATCTGATTACCGAAAGCAAATCCGGCAGAACGGCTATAGCGGTCAAAAGCGTGGTGGATTGCACCGGAGATGCCGATGTGGCCCGGCAAAGCGGGGAAAAAACCACCTGCTTTTCCCAGGGCAACGATCTGGCGGCCTGGTATTATTCGGTGGAAAACGGAAAAAATCAACTCAACATGGTCGGGTGTCTGGATGTGCCGGAACTCAATCACGGCCCGAAAGCCCCGAAGCCTATTTTCAATGAGAAATTTTTCGGGTTGGATGTGGTGAAAAACAGCCGGCAGATGTGCCTTTCCCATGAACAGATCTTAAAGCATTATCTGGAAAAAGGCCGGGTGGGGGATACCTATTCGCTTGCTACGGTTCCGACCATTCTGCAGATTCGGATGACCCGTCGCCTGGTCGGACGGTATGAAATGGATGATGGGGAAATGCATCGGGAATTTTCCGACAGCGTGGGAATGTTTTCCGATTGGCGAAAACGCGGCCCGGTCTACGAACTGCCGATGAGGTGCCTGTATGGGGAAAGGGTGCGGAATCTGTACTGCGCCGGGCGAAATATCAGCGTTCGGGACGCTATGTGGGATATCACCCGGGTGATTCCGGTTTGTGCGGTCAGCGGTCAGGCCGCCGGAACGGCAGCGGCGCTGTTCCCCGATTCGCGGGATCTTTCGTTGCCGCGGCTGCAGCAATCCCTGCGGCAGGCCGGGGGAAAACTTCACGAGGGGGAATTGACGGATGCTTCTGGCTGTTGATATCGGGAATACCAATATAACCCTGGGGCTTTTTGAGGGCGAAACGCTTCGGGTTACGGCCCGATTGGCGACGGAACACAAAAAGACTGCCGATCAGTACGCGGTGGAAATCCGGGATGTAATGGATCTTCACGGATGGGATTCCGGAAAAATTGATTCCTGCATGATCAGTTCGGTAGTCCCCGATGTCGGGAATGCTGTTTTGAAAGGCGTGGAACGGCTCTGCCGGATTCGGCCGCTGTACCTGGAACCGGGCACCAAAACCGGTCTTTCCATCCGGATTGATAATCCGGCGCAGCTGGGGGCGGATCTGGTCGCCGGGGCGGTCGGTGCGCGGCATCGCTATCCGATGCCCTGCATTATCATTGATATGGGAACCGCCACAACGCTGAGTGTGCTGGACGAAAACGGAGCTTTTTTGGGCGGAACCATTGCGGCCGGGGTTCGGCTTACGCTCAAGGCATTGGCAGAAAACACCTCCCAGCTTCCCTCCATTCATATTGAAGCCCCGAAATCGGTAATCGGCCGCAATACGGAGGACAGTATGAAATCCGGTCTGGTTCTCGGAACGGCGGCCATGCTGGACGGCCTGATTGACCGGACGCAGGCGAAACTCGGGCGGACGGCAACGGTGGTGGCGACGGGGGGGCTTTCCCGGGAAATTATCCGGCACTGCACCCACGATATTTGCTATGACGAAAACCTGTTGTTGGATGGGCTTCGGCTGATTTACGAAAAGAACCGTCCGCAATCGTCATAAAGAATGAAACAAGCGGAACCGGGGCGAAGCAATCCGCCGGCGGTTCCGAAAACCAAGAACTGTATTTGAATCCAAAACAGTATCGGAGGAATGAATCATGAAAACCAATCATCAAAAAATCAATTCTTTGGCATTGACTGCTATTTTGGCAGCATTGACCGCTTTGCTTTCCTTTGTCAACCTGCCGATGTTCGGGCTGGAACTGACCTTTACCATGGTCCCGGTGGCGGTCGGGGCAGTGCTGTACGGTAAAACAACCGGCCTGATTCTCGGAAGTGTTTTCGGGTTGATCAGCTTCTGGCAATGCCTCGGCTACAGCCCTTTTGGGGCAGCTCTGTTTGCCATCAACCCGTTTTATACCTTTTTGACCTGTGTACCGACCCGGATGCTGGCCGGATTTTTAGCCGGAACCCTGGCCGATGCCACCCGAAAAAAACCTCGGATTTCCTGCCTGGTCGGTTCCCTTTGCGCCCCGCTTTTCAATACGCTGTTTTTTATGACGGTTTTGATTCTTTCGTTTTACCGAACGGATTATATCCAGGCGATCAGCCAGGGGTTCCACACGGCCAATCCGCTGGTATTCGCGGTGATGTTTGTCGGGCTGAACGGGCTTATTGAACTGCTGTGCGGGGCTTTTTTGGCCTATCCGGTTTCCCGGGCGGTGTCAACGGCGATCGCTCCCCGAAAATAGTCCGGAAAAGCGAAAAAGGCCGCTGATTTTCAGGCATTTGAAAGAAAATCCCGTTTTTTTGAAAAAAATTTCGAAAAAGTGTGAAAAAGTGCTTTATTTTTCCCGGATTCTTTGCTATAATATGCAATGATACCGTGCCGGGCACGGTTGTTGTTGTGTGCCCGTTTTTTGTAACAGCAACAGCGGGTTCACTTTGTTAAAAATGGAGAAATCCAAAATTATAGGAGGTTGATTCTCAGATGAGTCACAAGTATGTCTATCTGTTTAGCGAGGGCGACGCTTCCATGCGTGAGCTTCTCGGCGGGAAAGGCGCTAACCTTGCCGAAATGACCAAGATTGGTCTTCCGGTTCCGCAGGGCTTCACCATTTCTACCGAAGCCTGCACGCAGTATTACGAAGACGGCAGAAAAATCAACGATGAGATCCAGGCTCAGATCATGGAATACATCGAAAAAATGGAAAACATCACCGGCAAAAAGTTCGGCGATCTTGAAAATCCGCTGCTGGTTTCGGTTCGTTCCGGCGCCCGTGCCTCCATGCCCGGCATGATGGATACCATTCTGAACCTCGGCCTGAATGAAAAGGTTGTCAATGTTATTGCCGAAAAATCCAACAATCCGCGTTGGGCCTGGGACTGCTATCGTCGCTTTATCCAGATGTTCTCTGATGTTGTTATGGAAGTCGGTAAGAAATACTTCGAAAAACTCATCGATGAGATGAAGGAAAAGAAGGGCGTAACCTATGATGTAGAGTTGACGGCCGACGATTTGAAAGAACTGGCCAACCAGTTCAAAGCGGAATACAAGAAACAGCTCGGAACCGACTTCCCGGACGATCCGAAGGTTCAGCTTTTCGAAGCCATCAAGGCTGTTTTCCGTTCCTGGGACAACCCGCGTGCCAATATCTATCGTATGGACCACGACATTCCCTATTCCTGGGGTACTGCCGTTAACGTTCAGATGATGGCTTTCGGCAACATGGGTGACGATTGCGGAACCGGCGTTGCCTTTACCCGTAACCCGGCTACCGGCGAAAAGGGCCTGATGGGCGAATTCCTCACCAACGCACAGGGCGAAGATGTTGTGGCCGGCGTTCGTACTCCGATGCCGATCGCTGAAATGAAAGACAAATTCCCGGCTGCTTTTGCAAAATTCCAGGAAGTTTGCCAGATCCTTGAAGACCATTATCGCGATATGCAGGATATGGAATTCACCATCGAACACGGCGAACTCTATATGCTCCAGACCCGTAACGGCAAACGCACCGCTGCCGCCGCCATCAAGATTGCCTGCGATCTGATTGACGAAAAAATGATCTCCGAAGAAGATGCGCTGATGCAGATCGACGCCAAGAGCCTGGATATGCTGCTGCACCCGACCTTCGATCCCAAAGCCCTGAAAGAAGCGGACAAAAACAATGTTGTCGGCAAGGGCATTGCGGCTTCTCCGGGAGCGGCTGCCGGTAAGATTGTATTTACCGCGGAAGACGCCGTTATCGAAGGCAAAAAAGGTGAAAAGGTGGTTCTGGTTCGTCTGGAAACCTCTCCGGAAGATATCGAAGGCATGAAGTATGCCCAGGGTATCCTGACGGTTCGCGGCGGTCAGACTTCTCACGCTGCCGTTGTTGCCCGCGGAATGGGAACCTGCTGCGTTTCCGGCTGCGGCGATATCAAAATGGATGAAGAAAACAAATGCTTCACCCTGGCCGGCAAGGTGTTCCACGAAGGCGACGGACTGTCTTTGGACGGTTCTACCGGTACCATTTACGATACCATCATTCCCACGGTTCCGGCCGATCCGAACAGCGGTTACTTCGGCAGAATCATGAAGCTGGCTGATAAATATAAGAAACTCGGCGTCAGAACCAACGCTGACACCCCGGCTGACGCGAAACGCGCTGCCGAACTGGGCGCACAGGGGATCGGTTTGTGCCGTACCGAGCATATGTTCTTCGGCGATGGAAGAATCGACGCTTTCCGCGAAATGATCTGCTCCGAAACGCTGGAAGAAAGAAAGGCGGCTTTGGCCAAGATCGAACCGATGCAGCAGGCTGACTTCGAAGGACTGTTCGAAGCCCTCGGCGGCTATCCGGTAACCATTCGTTTCCTGGATCCCCCGCTGCATGAATTTGTTCCGACCTCCGAAGCCGACATCGAAACGCTGGCAAAGGCCCAGGGCAAAACGGTTGCTCAGATCAAACAGATCTGCTCTGATCTGCATGAATTCAACCCGATGATGGGCCATCGCGGATGCCGTCTGACGGTCACCTATCCGGAAATCGCTGAAATGCAGACCGCTGCCATCATCAAGGCTGCCATCAATGTTCAGAAGAAACATTCTGATTGGACAGTTAAGCCTGAAATCATGATTCCATTATCATGTGATGCTAAGGAATTAAAATATGTTAAGGATATCGTTGTTGAAACAGCTGATGCTGAAATCGCAGCAGCAGGTGCTGAACTTGAATATCAGGTTGGTACAATGATCGAAATCCCTAGAGCAGCATTAACAGCTGACGAAATCGCTAAGCAGGCAGACTTCTTCTGCTTCGGTACAAACGATTTAACACAGATGACATACGGATTCTCAAGAGATGATGCTGGTAAGTTCTTAGATGCTTACTATGATGCTAAGATCTTCGAGAACGATCCATTTGCTAAGTTAGATCAGGTTGGTGTTGGTAAGTTAATGGA
>CAKSNI010000086.1 GCA_934476025.1 uncultured Eubacteriales bacterium
GGCGAAGGGTTCATCAACGCCACCGACCTGGCCGATTACCTGGTAAAAAAAGGCCGGCCCTTCCGCACCGCCTATAAAGAAGTCGGGCAGCTGGTAGCCTACTGCCTTAACAACAAGCTGGTTTTGGAAACCGTTCCGATTGAAAAATACCGGGAAGTGGATGATTTATTTGACTCTGATTTGTACCGGGAAATTTCTTTGAAAACCTGTGTGGAAAAACGGATTTCCGCCGGCGGAACCGGGGAAAAATCGGTTGAAAGACAAATTCAAGTAATGACGGAGTATCTGCATGAAAAAGGTATTTATTGATGGCAGCGCCGGAACAACGGGGCTGCGGATTTTCGAGCGTTTGAACGCCCGGAAAGAAATTGAATTGATCGAACTTTCCGAGAGCAGGCGAAAGGATCCGACCGCCCGGAAAGAGGCGTTAAACCAGGCTGATGTAGCTTTCTTGTGCCTGCCGGACGAGGCAGCCAGAGAATCGGTTTCCCTGGTGGAAAACCCCGAAACCGTAATCCTGGACACCTCCACCGCCCACCGGACCAGTAAAGCCTTTGTCTACGGTTTTCCGGAACTTTCCGGAGAAATCCGAAAGAGCATCACCGCTTCCAAGCGAATTGCCGTTCCCGGTTGTCACGCCAGCGGTTTTATTTCCCTCATTGATCCCCTGATTCGGCAGGGGATTTTATCCAAAGACGCCTTGCTTTCCTGTTTCTCCGTCACCGGTTACAGCGGCGGCGGCAAAAAGATGATTGCCGAATACGAAGCCGCCAATCGGAGTGCTTTGCTGCATTCTCCCCGTCAGTATTCCCTTTCTCAGTTTCATAAACATTTACCGGAAATGACGGCCGTCACCCATCTAAAAAACGCCCCGGTGTTTTCCCCGATTGTTGCCGACTATTACAGTGGGATGACGGTCACGGTTCCGCTTTTTTCCGAAATGCTTTCCGGCACGGCACAAGATATCCGGGAAATCTACCGGCAGCAATACCCCGGCCCGATTGTCCGGTATGCGGAATCGCCCGATGAAAACGGATTTCTGGCGGCCAATCGGCTGGCCGGAAAAGACAGCATGGAAATTTCCGTAGCCGGGAACGAAGATCGGATATTGCTGATTTCCCGATATGATAACCTTGGCAAAGGAGCTTCGGGGGCCGCTGTACAATGTATGAATCTGGTGCTGGGGCTTCCCGAAACCGAAGGACTTGTTTTATAACCCGAAAGGAGTCACAAAATGAAAATCATCAACGGCGGCATTTGTGCCGCACAGGGATTCCAGGCCGGCGGCATTCACTGCGGCATTCGCAAAAACCGCACCAAACGGGATCTTTCCCTGATTATCAGCGAAAAACGGGCTGCCGCGACGGCGGTTTATACCACCAATTTGGTCAAAGGCGCTCCCCTGACTGTAACCAAATCCCACCTGCAGGACGGATACGCCCGGGCGGTCATCTGCAACAGCGGGAATGCCAACACCTGCAACGCAAACGGCATCGAAATTGCCGAAGCCACCTGTCGGCTGTTGGGAGATGCCCTGCAGATTTCTCCGGATGATGTAGTGGTTGCTTCTACCGGCGTTATCGGGCAGCCGCTCAATCTCTCCCCGATTCAAAACGGGATTCCTTCGCTGATTGCCTCTTTATCCTCCGGCGGAAGCGCTGCGGCAGCCGAAGGCATCATGACCACCGATACCAAAATCAAGGAAATTGCCGTTTCCTTTGAAATCGGCGGAAAACTCTGCAAAATCGGAGGAATTGCCAAAGGTTCCGGGATGATTCATCCCGATATGGCCACCATGCTTGTCTTTATTACCACCGACTGCGCCATCTCTCCGTCCATGCTGCAGAAGGCGCTTTCCGGTGATGTTCAAAACACCTTCAACATGATCAGCATTGACGGCGATACTTCCACCAACGATATGGTGACCGTACTGGCCAACGGCATGGCGGAAAACCCGGAAATCACCGACGAAGGCGAAGATTTTTCCCTCTTTATGAAGGCGCTGAATACCGTGAACACTCACCTGTGCCGCTATATCGCCGGGGACGGCGAAGGCGCCACCAAGCTGATCGAATGCCGGGTAAGCGAAGCCGACTCAATAACCACCGCAAAAACCGTTGCCAAGTCGGTGGTTTGTTCCTCCCTGACCAAGGCCGCCATGTTCGGTGCCGATGCCAACTGGGGACGGGTTCTCTGTGCCATCGGGTATTCCAAAGCCCCGGTGGATGTCCGGAAAATTGATGTTGCATTTCGTTCCGACAAAGGGGAAATCACGGTTTGTCAAAACGGATCCGGCGTTCCCTTCAGCGAAGAAAAGGCCAAAGAAATTCTTCTCGAAAAGGAAATCGAAATTTTGATTTCCCTTCATGCCGGGGAAGCCTCCTCCACTGCGTGGGGATGTGACCTGACCTACGATTATGTCAAAATTAACGGTGATTACCGCACTTGAGGTGAAAATCTTGTCAGTCAATATCAGCAATGCCCAGCGGGCGGAGGTGTTAACCCAGGCTCTGCCCTATATTCAAAAATACTACGGAAAAACCATTGTGATCAAATACGGCGGAAACGCCATGATCAATGAAGAACTCAAACAGCAGGTGATGGAGGATATAGTTCTTTTGTCCCTGATCGGGGTAAAGGTTGTGCTGGTGCACGGCGGCGGTCCCGAAATTACCGATACCCTGAAAAAACTCGGAAAGGCTTCGGTCTTTGTTGACGGCCTTCGGGTAACCGATGCCGAAACCGCCGAGGTGGTCCAGATGGTGCTGGCCGGAAAAATCAATAAAAGTCTGGTTCATTTGCTGGAAATGAAGGGCGGAAAAGCCATGGGGCTTTCGGGGATGGACGGCAATCTGATTGAGGCCGAGGTTAAAGACCCGAAACTGGGGTTTGTCGGCAGCATCACAAAAGTGAATGTGCAGCCGATCTTTGACCTGCTCGGCCACGATTATATTCCCGTGGTTTCCACGGTCGGCTGTGATATGCGGGGCCATGTGTACAATGTCAATGCCGACACAGCCGCCGCCTGCATCGCCGGAGCCATGCAGGCCGAAAGACTGATTTCCATGACCGATATTGCCGGCATTCTCCGGGATAAAGACGATCCAGCCTCTCTGATTCCCGGAATCACCATCAGCGAGGCGATGCGCCTGTTTGAGGACGGCACCATTTCCGGCGGAATGATTCCGAAGGTGGAGTGCTGCATCGATGCCATTCACCGCGGGGTTAAAAAAGTCATTATTCTGGACGGGCGCGTTCCGCACGCTCTGTTGATTGAAACACTCACCGACGAAGGCGCCGGAACCATGGTAACGGGGGAAAAACATGAACAGCGTTAAAAAAGCCGATCAAATCTATCTTGCCGGAACCTATTCCCGGTTTCCGGTGGTCATCACCGGCGGAAAGGGTTCCCTGCTGACCGATGAAAACGGGAAGGAATACATCGATTTTTCCTCGGGAATTGCCGTTAATACCTTCGGCGCGGCCGACGAGGAATGGGTGTCCGCCGTATCCGGGCAGCTGCGCCGGATTCAGCACACGTCAAATCTTTATTATACCCTACCCCAAACCCGTCTTGCCGAATTGCTGTGCCAAAAGACCGGAATGAAAAAGGTATTCTTTTCCAATTCGGGTGCCGAAGCAAACGAATGTGCCATCAAAGCCTTTCGAAAATATGCCGCCGAAAAAAAGGGCAGCGACTATTTCTGGATTGTTACCCTGAAAAACAGTTTCCACGGCCGCACCGTCACCACCCTGGCCGCTACCGGGCAGGAGGTTTTTCACCGGGATTTTCAGCCCCTGACCGAAGGATTCTGTTACGCCGAAGCCAACAATCCGGAAGATTTAAAACGGGTTGTTGCTTTCCATAAAACCGCCGCGATTTTTCTGGAGTGCATTCAAGGCGAAGGCGGCGTGCTCCCGCTTACCCGGGAATTTGTTCAAACAGCCGCTTCGCTTGCCAAAGAAAACGATATTCTTTTGGGAATTGACGAAGTACAGACCGGCAACGGGCGAACCGGAAAATTGTATTCCTATATGCATTACGGCATTACCCCCGATATCGTCACCACCGCCAAGGGACTGGGGGGCGGTTTGCCGATCGGCGCCACCCTTTTCGGCGAAAAAACGGAATCGGTTTTTACACCGGGGACTCATGGTTCGACCTTCGGCGGAAATCCGGCCGTTTGTGCCGGTGCCCTGAATGTTTTGCAACGAATGGACGACAAACTGCTCCAAGGCGTACAGCAAAAATCCAAACGGATTTTTTCCGCTTTGGAGGGAGCTGATGGAATCCGGAGTGTTTCCGGCATGGGACTGATGATCGGGGTAGAAACCGAAAAAGACGCTTCCGAAGTGATTGAAGAATGTCTGCAAAACGGGCTGCTGGTCATCAAGGCCAAAAACAAGGTGCGCCTTTTACCGGCGCTGAATATTCCGGATGCGCTTTTGGACAAAGGTCTTGAAATTTTACGGAAGGCTTGCGAGGTGTAAAGGATGAATTTAAAAGGTAAGAGTTTTTTAAAGCTGTTGGATTTTTCGGCCGCGGAAATTGAATCTCTGCTGGATCTTTCGGCCGAATTAAAACAAAAGAAAAAGGCGGGGATTCCCCACGCCTTTTTGAGCGGAAAAAATATTGCGCTGATTTTTGAAAAAACAAGCACCCGTACCCGCTGCAGTTTTGAAGTAGCGGCCCATGATTTGGGCATGGGGGTTACCTATCTTGACCCGACCGGTTCTCAGATTGGCAAAAAGGAAAGCATTGCCGATACTGCCCGGGTGCTCGGCCGGATGTTCGACGGCATTGAATACCGCGGTTACGGCCAGGAAATTGTGGAAGAACTGGCCAGCTATGCCGGGGTTCCGGTTTGGAACGGCCTGACCAACGAATTTCACCCCACCCAGATTTTGGCCGACTTTTTAACCATTCGGGAACGGTTCGGGCATTTAAGAGGCATCAAACTGGTTTATCTGGGAGATGCCCGGTATAACATGGGCAACTCGTTGATGGTTGGTTGTGCAAAAATGGGGCTGCATTTTGTAGCCTGCGCGCCTGAAGGATATTTTCCCGATCCTGCCCTCACGGACACCTGCCTTGCTTTGGCCGAAAAAAGCGGCGCCACCCTGGAATTTGAATCCGATCCGATGAAAGCGGTTCAGGGCGCCGATGTTCTTTATACCGATGTATGGGTTTCCATGGGAGAACCGGCGGAGGTTTGGGAAGAAAGAATCCGGGCGCTTTCTCCCTACCAGGTGAACGGGAAAGTCCTGGCAGGAGCCAAAAGCAGCGCGGTATTCATGCATTGTCTTCCGGCTTTTCATGACCTGAAAACCGGAATCGGCCGGGAAATAAAAGAACATTTCGGGCTCTCAGAACTGGAAGTCACAAATGCCGTATTTGAATCGCCTCAATCGGTTGTTTTTGAGGAAGCCGAAAACCGGATGCACACCATCAAGGCTGTTATGGCCGCAACTTTGGGATAACGA
>CAKSNI010000087.1 GCA_934476025.1 uncultured Eubacteriales bacterium
CGAACAGACGGTTCGGGAAATGAATGAGTATTGCGAAGGGTACAAGGCCTTTTTAAACGCGGCGAAAACCGAACGGGAGGCGAACCGGGAAGCGATTCGCATGGCCGAAGAAGCCGGGTTTGTTCCCTTTGAACCGGGGAAAAGTTATCAGGCCGGGGACCGGGTTTATTTTAACAACCACAACAAAACGGTTGCTTTTGCGGTAATCGGTGAAGAACCGGTGGAAAACGGGCTGCGGATTACGGCGGCGCATATCGATTCGCCGCGGCTGGATTTAAAACCGAATCCGTTGTACGAAGAACTGGAACTGGCTTTGCTGAAAACCCATTATTACGGCGGAATCAAAAAATATCAGTGGACGGCTGTGCCGCTGGCCCTGCACGGCGTGTTTGCCCTGAAAGACGGAACGGTGATTCCGGTGAGCATCGGAGAAGGGGAGGACGAGCCGAAATTTGTGGTAAACGATCTGCTTCCGCATCTGGCGTCCGAACAGAGCAAACGAACCCTTTCCGACGGTATCAAAGGGGAAGAACTCAATGTTTTGATCGGCAGTATGCCTTTTGCCAATGACGAAGAGAGCGAATTGGTCAAACTGAACATTCTTTCGCTGCTTTATGAAAAATACGGAGTTCGGGAAGAGGATTTTTTGTCGGCGGAACTGGAATGCGTTCCGGCCTTCCACGCCACCGATATCGGGTTGGACCGTTCCATGATCGGCTCCTACGGGCAGGATGACCGGGTTTGTGCTTATCCGGCACTTACTGCGATTCTCAAAACCCGTCATCCCAAAAAAACGGCCTTGGCGATTCTGGCTGATAAAGAAGAGATCGGCTCGGAAGGAAATACCGGGCTGAATTCGGCCTTTTTGTCATATGTTGTCGGAGATCTTTGCCGGATGCAGGGCGGAGAAGTCAGCGTAGCGCTGCGGAATTCCCAGTGCCTTTCGGCCGATGTGAACGCGGCGATGGACCCGACCTTCCAGGATGTGATGGAACGCAGAAATGCGGCGCTGCTCAATTACGGGGTTTGTGTAACCAAATACACCGGTGCCCGGGGCAAATCCTCCACCAATGATGCCGGGGCGGAATATGTGGCCGCGGTTCGGTCGATTCTCGATAATGCCGGAGTGGTCTGGCAGACGGGCGAGCTCGGCAAGGTGGATATCGGCGGCGGCGGAACGGTTGCCATGTATATTGCCGATTTGGGTGTGGATACCGTTGATCTGGGGGTTCCGGTGCTTTCCATGCACGCTCCGTTTGAAACAACAGCCAAATTCGATGTATATATGTGCTATCGCGCCATGCTGGCTTTTTGTGAAGAATAAACCCTGCAAAAATCGCTCATCTGCAGAAAATCGGTAACAGAGGGGCTGCTAAGAAACGAAGGTTTTTTGGCGGCCCCTGCGAATTTTTGAATCGGAAAAGTGATTTTTCCCGTATTTATCGGGGAAATTTGGAAAAAGGTTGCCTTTTTTTGCGCGGTGTGGTATAATTCTTATGTTTTTATCTGAAAAAGGGGGAAGAGGAATATGACAGGATATGAAATGTGTATTCTGGGTACGGTACTGGTCTATTTGATCGGAATGGTTGTGATCGGTGCGGTGCTTTCCAAACAAAATAAAAATACCGATGATTTTTATCTCGGCGGGCGAAAACTCGGCCCGTTGGTTACGGCTATGAGCGCCGAAGCTTCGGATATGAGCTCCTGGCTGCTGATGGGGATGCCGGGGCTGGCCTTGATGTGCGGCCTGCCGGAAGCGTCCTGGACGGCTATCGGCCTGGCCGTCGGCACCTATTTAAACTGGCTTTTTGTAGCCCGCAGAATCCGGTTGTACAGCCATCGGATCGGTGCCTTTACCATGCCGGACTTTTTTGCCAAACGCTTCGGCGACCGTTCCCGGCTGCTCACGGCGATTTCGGCTATTTTCATTATTGTTTTCTTTATTCCGTACACCGCCTCCGGGTTTTCAGCCTGCGGAAAACTGTTTTCCAATCTTTTTGGAATGGATTATACCCTGGCAATGATTCTCAGCGCGGTGGTTATTGCCGTTTATTGCACGCTGGGCGGATTTCTGGCGGCTTCCACCACCGATTTTGTTCAGAGCATTATTATGACGGTGGCGCTGTTTGTGGTCATCGGCTTCGGCGAAGGGCTGGTTCACGGTTTCGGAAATGTCTTTGCCAATGTGCAGAATCTGGACGGGTATCTGAATCTTTTTAAGGGCTTTGATGTGGCTGCCGGAAAAACCACCTCCTACGGGGCGCTGCCGGTTGCTTCCACCCTGGCGTGGGGGCTCGGCTATTTCGGAATGCCGCATATTCTTCTTCGTTTTATGGCCATCGAGGATGACCGCAAACTGAAAACCTCCCGTCGGGTGGCAACGGTTTGGGTTGTGATTTCCATGGCGGTGGCTGTTCTGATCGGGGTAGTCGGCTATTCGTTGATGAAATCCGGAATTCTGCCGGCCTATGCCAGCAACAGTGAAGCCGAAACGATCATTGTGGATCTTTCCAAGTATTTGAGTGGTTTCGGGTATGTTCCGGCGGTGGTGGCCGGGGTGATTCTGGCCGGAATTCTGGCTTCCACCATGTCCACGGCGGATTCCCAGCTTTTGGCGGCTGCTTCCAGCATTTCTCAAAATCTGGTACAGGAAACCTTCAAGGTGAAAATGTCCCAGAAGGCCTCGATGTGGCTCGCCCGGATTTCGGTTCTGGTCATTTCGGTGGTGGCGGTATTTTTGGCACTGGATCCTTCCGGATCAGTATTCCGGATCGTTTCCTTTGCGTGGGCCGGGTTTGGTGCCGCTTTCGGTCCGGTAGTACTTTTTGCTCTGTTCTGGAAACGAACCAACCGTTACGGGGCCATTGCCGGAATGCTTTCGGGCGGTAGTATGGTTTTTGTTTGGAAATTCCTGGTTCGAACCGCCTGCGCCGGAACGGTGTTGGACATTTATGAACTGTTGCCGGCCTTCCTGATTGCCTGCCTGGCGATTGTGGTCGTCAGCCTGGCCACCAAGGCTCCCGAAAAAGAAATTACCGATATTTACGATGAAGTCAACACCATGGTAAAAAAGGAAAAAGCCTGATTTTTCCCCGGGTAAGCCGATGCTTTACCCGGGGCGATTTTTTATTTGATGCCCGGCCCCAAAAAAGAAAAAGCGGGTTGTCTGCTTTTTTGGCATTGCCATTTTCGGGTTTTGGTGGTATGATAAAGTCAGTGAAAGGAGAAGCGGATCTATGCAGGCGTTTTTGCAAAAAATTGTGGAGTTTGCCACTCATGCCGGGCTGAAACTGCTCATTGCCCTGTTCTCGCTGATTTTGGGCTTCCGTCTGATCGGCTGGCTGACCGGGCGGCTGAAAAAGGGAAAGTTGATTTCCCGAATGGATGCATCGGTTCGCAGCTTTTTGATCAGCGGGCTGAATATTGCGCTCAAGGTGATTTTGTTTATCACGCTGGCTTCCTATCTGGGGCTTCCGATGACCTCTACGATTACGCTGGTCGGCAGTGCCGGGGTGGCTGTCGGGCTGGCCCTGCAGGGCGGCCTTTCCAACATAGCCGGCGGAATCATGATTTTGTTTTTCCGCCCGTTTTCGGTCGGCGACATCATTCAGGTGGAACAATATGAGGGAACGGTGCTTTCCATCGGCATTTTCCACACGGTTCTGCGAACCTACGACAACACCCGGGTGGTGATTCCCAACAGCGTACTGACCGGTAAGACCTTAGTGAACCTGACCGGCGAAAAGTTTCGCCGTGTGGTGGTGGAGGTTTCGGCTGCCTATCGTTGTGACAGTCAGGCGGTTCGGGAAGCGGCTCTGCAGGCCGTGGCGGATGTTCCGGAAATTCTCAGTACCCCGGCTCCCTCGGTGGTTATGAGCGAACATGGGGACAGCGCCGTACTGTATAAAGTGTTGGCATTTTGCCCGAATGAGTATTACTGGACGGTGAAATTTCGGTTGACGGAGCAAATTAAACGGCGTTTTGATGAACGGGGAATTGAAATTCCCTTCCCACAGGTGGATGTGCATTTGCCGGACGAACCGGGTGAACCGGAGAAAAAATAACCGTTTGACAACCGCGCCGCCGCTCTTTGCTGCAAAACAGCGACGCCGCGAAAAACGGCCGGTTTTTCAGCAGTGACCAATACGCAACCATTCTAACAAATCCAGACCTGAAGTACACTACCCGAAAAGACGCTAAGGTGGCAACGGTCAAAAGCGATCCGAATTTGACGGAAAATAATGTTGCTTTTGAGGTGTATGACAATGCGGCCCTTTATTGGGGAACGGTCAAATACGGGGATTCCGATTTTGACGGGAAGATTGACACCAATGATGTCACCAACCTGAAAAAGATTCTGCTGGAGGAAAGCGAAGATGCCCACGGCGGAGCCGATCTGAACCAGGACAGCAGGGTTGATGTGATGGATCTGGTAATGCTGCGCCACATGATGGTCGGGGAGAATTATCAGACCGTTTACGAAAACTCTCAAAAAGCAAACTCTTAAATATCCCTTTCGGTGCCGGAACCCCGGCACCGATTTTTTATAAAAAAGCAGCAGCCCGACGCATTTTGCGTCGGGCTGCTGTGATTTTACGGAGTAATCCGCGATTAACAGGAGGAATCTTTCTTTTCGTTCTGGCTGAGGAGTTCTTGCAACCGGGCTTTTTCCTTTTTCGGGTTCCAGAGATAACTGAGCCGCATTTCGGTTTTCTGGGAAATACGCCGCAGGTTGCCGAGGTGGCGGAACAGGATGATGCCGGTAAGGGCGGTAAAGAGCAGGGTTCCCGCAAAATCTTTTGCGGTGACGGCATAAAAGACGGTAAATACCAGCGGTGCACTGATGGAAACCAGGCACAGATAATCGGTAAGCAACCCAAAAATCAATTCGCACACCAGCAAAATCAACAGGAATTTCCAGTTATACATGGCGATGGTTCCGATCAGGCAGGCCAGCCCTTTTCCGCCCCGGAATTTCATAAACACCGGGAAAATATGCCCGACGGAGCAACAGAAGGCAGTGGCGGCAAATGCCGTTTTGGAGGGGGCAAGAAAATGTTCGGCTGCCGCGCAGCAAAGGCAGACCTTGAAAATATCAAAGGCGGCCGAAAATGCCCCGACGCCGCGCCCCATGGTAATGACCGCATTGGAAGCCCCGGCGTTGCCGGAACCCTGGCTGCGGATGTCAAACCCTTTCCATCGGGCGATCAGATAGGCCGGATTGACGCATCCGATCAAATAGGAAGCAATGAGGCAAAGACTCCATTTGAAAGCCAACAATGATTTTCCTCCTTTGGCGACCGGAAAAACCGGTACACAACTTACAATCAGTATACCACAAACGAATTTTTTTTGCAAACGGAAAATACGGAATGTCGGCAAATGTCGGTGATTGAGGGGATTTTGCCCGTTAAAATCATACTTGCCGCCGGGGAACCGGACGGCAGAAAACAAAACCCGGCGGATTTGC
>CAKSNI010000088.1 GCA_934476025.1 uncultured Eubacteriales bacterium
CTTTTTTGGCGAAATTTTGAACACATATGTTGACATTTGAACGCTTATGTGTTACAATAATCCCAGATTTCCCGTTTTCGGGTGAAAACGGAGATCAAATTCACAAAAAGAGGGTCATTTTATGAAAAAAGCAATGCTCATTCTGCTCTGTGTACTCAGCCTGCTCGGTGCTGCCGGCTGTGGGGGAAACAACCCAAAAGCGCCCGCTGATGCTTCGTCATCCGCCGCGCCGGCTGCCGCTTCCTCCTCGGTTCAAAACGATTCTTTCCCTGCAGGCAACACCCAAAATACCGCCAACCAAAATGATGGCGACTGGAAGGCCTTTTTAAAAGAATACGATTCTTTTGCCGACCGCCTGATTGCTCTGCAACAAAAAACGCAGGAAAATCCCGACCCGTCGGTTTTGAATGAATACTCCGCTTTGCTTTCGGAAATCAGCCGTTGGAGCGAACGCTACGACAAAATCTTTCAGGAACTGGCCGCTTCTCCGAATGATTTGGCCGAATTTTCGGCAGAAGTTTCCCGGATCCTCAAAAAGTTAGAGGCTATCAATCCGCAGTAATCTTTGCCCGCACCGCCATGCTGTCGGGGAAAAAGCCATTACGGCAAAAAACAGCTTAAAAAGCGGAGAACCGCCGCCCGGAAAATGGTTTCCGGGCGGCGGGGCTTTTTATTCTTGCCGTTTTTTTAAGGCGAACCCGACAGACCGAAAATTGCTTCGGACTTTTGTCGGCGCAGTGCCCTTTCCGATTCTCATCGGCCGAAAGTTTCTTCTCGTTTCGGCCGGATAATACTTTTCCACATCAATTCTTCACTTTTTTCAATATCCCCGGTTGCCACGGGGTTTTGAAGGCTTTTGGTCTGCCGGAATCACAGCAACAACTGTTCCATTTCCTCCGCCAGACGCATTTGGGTGTGACAGCGTACCAGATTGTGGGTTTCATAAGCGGTTTTGAAATACCCGTCGCCCAGCAGAAAATCTGTCAAAAAGCGCATTCCGCATTCCAGCGTCATCATCACCGCCCCCACCGGAAGCAAACGGATTTCCTCCGGCAGCAGATCTCCGGCGCAGCCCGTCAGAAAGCCCTGCTGATAGGTATCGTAAAGGGAACGGTCAAAATGTACCCGGGAAAGATCCGGCTCATCCTCGGCGGCCGTAGAGGCGCCGAAACGGATGGAATCGCCGAAATCATGCACCGAAAAGCCGGGCATTACGGTATCCAGATCGATCACGCACAGCGGCAGCCGGGTCTTTTCGTCCAGCATCACATTGTTCAGTTTGGTATCGTTGTGGGTCACACGAAGCGGCAATTCACCGGCCTGATGCCGACGCTGCAGCAGCGAATAAAATTCCCGGCGCCGGGAAAAAAATTCCCATTCTTTTGAGGCCTGCGAAGCCCGGCCGACCGGATCTTTTTCAAAGGCCTTTTGCAAATCCCGCCACCGTTTTTCGGTATTGTGAAAATCGGGAATGGTTTCGTACAGGGTTTCCACCGGAAAATCCGAAAGCAGGTGCTGGAAGTTTCCAAAGGCCACCGCACTGTTGTAAAAATCCGCCCGACTTTCCGGCAAATCCAAACAAACGGCCCCGTGAATAAAATCATACAGGCGGAAAAGATTTCCCTGTTCATCGGCATAGTATTCCTTCCCCTGACGGGTGGAATTCAAATGCAGCACCAACCGGGAAATATCCCGCTGGGTCGACGAAAGTTTTTCGGCCAAAAACCGGGTAACGGCACTCACATTGGCAATCACCTGTTCCGGGTGACGGAACACATGGGAATTGACCCGCTGCAAAATGTAATTTTCCGGGGTATCCCCGATTTCGGCATCAATCAGATAGGTGTCGTTGATATGGCCGTTTCCGAACGGCCGGGCGCCGATAAAACGGGCCGGCAGGTCAAACGCCTCAAAAACCCGACGGATTTCTTCCGACACGGCTGTTTCCTCCCATCAAATATCCGACGCTGACTTCAGCCCGGATTTTCTTTTTTCTTCTTGCAATATAACACAACAGATCGTATAATAAAATAAAATATCCGACATTTTTTCTATAAAATCAGACAATTGAGGTGTCCCATGATTCCCTTTAAAATTCTTCCGATTGCACCGTCCATTTCCGTTACCGGTGTGGTGACAGCCTTTGATGTCATCCGCCCGACGGGGTTTGATTTTTCCGGAGAAATGCACGACTTTTGGGAAATTGTTTTTCTGGAAAGCGGCCGGGTGGAAGCCACGGCCGACGGAACCGTCATCCGTATGATCCCGGGGCAGCTGCTTTTTCACCGACCGATGGAATTTCACCGCATTCGCTGCTTAAACGAAAAACCGGCCCACCTGTTAATTCTCAGTTTTACCGCTTCCGGGGAAGAAATGGCCTTTTTTCAGCGCAAACTTTTTTCCCTCGGGGAGGAACAGCGCCGCCTCCTGTTTCGCTGTGTCCATCAGTTTGCCGAATTCCTGGCCGACCCAAAAAACGCCCGCACGGCGATGAATCAGGGTCGTCTGCTTTTGGAACTGCTGCTTTGTGAGCTTACCGAAAGCCGCCAGATCCGCCCGGTCAATCCCGATCCATCGGCGGCACGCTACCGGGAAATCGTCGGGGTGCTGGAATCCTCCTGCGACCAGTCGCTGACCCTGTGTGAAATCGCCCGCCGCTGCCGAATCAGCGAAAGCACCTTAAAACAAACCTTCCACCGCTACTGCGACCGGGGAGTCATGCAATATTTTACCGAACTGAAAATCCGAAAGGCCTGTTCCCTGCTGCAGCAGGGCAAAAGCATTCCCGAAATCTGCGACCTTCTCGGTTTTGAAAACCCAACCTATTTTTACCGGGTCTTTAAACAAAAAATCGGCCTGACTCCCCGTCAGTACCGACTGAAAAACCGATAGCTTTCGTTTTGCCTTTTTCGGTTTCTTCCTCTTTACAAATACTCAAAAGGCTGGTATACTAAGTAACGGAACGCCCGAAAACAGGCTCCGTTTTTTACGAAAGAACCATTTGCGGATTCCCCCCTTGCGCGCAAAAGCGAACCGAACGGGGGCTTTCAAAATCACAGAAAGAATCGGTGAGAATATGAATTTTCTGAAAAGAGCGTGGGCGGAAATCGATATTCCGGCGCTGCTGCATAATGTCCGCGTCATTGAGGCGCTTTGCCCGGATGCCGATCTGATGGCCGTCATCAAAGCCGATGCCTACGGGCATGGGGTGGAACATATTGTTCCGGCACTGACTTCGGCCGGGCTGAAAAATTTTGCGGTTTCCAACCTGGAAGAGGCACTGCAGCTGCGGGATCTCGGTGTTTCGGGGCAAATTCTGATTTTAGGCTATACGCCGCCGCAGCTGGCCCGTTTTTTAAGTGAAAACGATATCACCCAAGCGGTGTACTCCCTGGACTTTGCCCGGGCCCTTTCGGATTTTGCCGAAAAAGACAACTGCCGGGTCAAAATCCATTTAAAAATAGACACCGGCATGGGGCGCATCGGGTTTGACTGCCGCAGTGATGCGCTGCCCGGTTTTGACGAAGCCATTCAGGCACTGCACTGTCCGGGGCTGCTTTTTGACGGTGTTTTCACCCACTTTGCCGCGGCTGACCGGGCCGGCGACCCGGACGCCAGCTTTACCGAGGCCCAGTACCGCCGCTTCTGCGCCGCCATTCGCGCCATGGAACAGGCCGGTTTTTCCCCCAGGGTTCGCCATTGCTGCAATTCGGCCGGGCTGCTGCTGCATCCGGATAAGCACCTGGATCTATGCCGTCCCGGAATCATTTTGTACGGTCTTTCCCCCGATCGGGATCTGCCGCTGCAGGCCGATTTCATCCCGGTGATGACCTTTAAAAGCGTTGTTTCCCTGGTCAAGGAGATCAACACCGGCGAATCGGTCAGTTACGGCCGGACTTTTACGGCCGATAAGCCTATGAGGATTGCCACGGTTTCGGTGGGTTATGCCGACGGATACCCGAGAATTCTTTCCAACCGCGGTGAAGTGCTCATCGGCGGCCGGCGGGCAAAAATTGTCGGAAAGGTCTGTATGGATCAGCTGTGCGTGGATGTCAGCGATATTCAAAATGTAAAAATCGGCGACGAAGTGGTTCTGTTCGGAAAGGATCTGTCGGTGGACGAACTGGCCGAACTGGCCGGCACCATCAATTACGAAATCGTCTGTGGCCTTTCCAAACGGGTTCCGCGGATTATTAAACGGTGAAAGGACCGAAAATTCCCATGAAAAAATTACTCAAAGAATTCCGTGATTTTATCGCCAAAGGCAATGTCATGGATCTGGCTGTCGGTGTGATCATCGGTGCCGCCTTCAAAGACATTGTGACCAGCCTGACCGACAACCTGATTTCTCCGATTCTCGGCCTGTTCGGCAAGGTGGATTTAAGCGATTATCAGCTGGTTCTCAAACAATCCACCGTCATCGGCCCCGACGGAACTCCCACGGTTCAAACGGTTGCCCTTCGCTACGGAGCTTTTTTGACCGCCGTGATCAACTTCATCATCATGGCGTTTATCATTTTCCTGATCGTCAAAGCCATCAAGAGTCTGGAAAATATGGCCGAAAAACGGCTGCAGAAACTCGCCGGTGAAAAAGAGGCCGCTCCCACCGAAAAAACCTGTCCCTACTGCCAAAGCAAAATCAGCATCCTGGCCACCCGCTGTCCCTTCTGCACTTCGCTGTTGGAGGAAACGGCCGAAACCGATTCAAACGAGTCCGAACCGGCTTTGGAAGAAAGCGAACTCCAAGCGTAATCCGAAGCCTGTTTTTATGATGCAGAAACCGCGCCCGACTCCCTTTTAAAAGGGAATCGGGCGTTCTTTTTTCAATAAACCGGGGATTCTCCGATTTCCGATTCAATAATCAGCAGGCGGTTATATTTTGCGGTTCGTTCGCTTCGGCAGGGAGCGCCCGTTTTGATAAACGGCGCGTTCACGGCGACCGCCAAATCGGCAATCAGGGCATCTTCGCTGTCCCCGGAACGATGGGAAATAACCGGCCGGTATCCTTCCTTTTCACACATGGCAAGAACTTCCATGGTTTCGCTGAGGGTTCCGATCTGATTCGGTTTGATCAAAACCGCATTGGCTATTTTCAGCTGCGCACCGTTTTCAACCCGCTTGGCATCGGTAACAAACAGGTCATCCCCCACCAGCATTACCCGACGGGAAAGTTCTGCCGTCAGCTGCTGCCACCCGGCGATATCATCTTCCGAGCAGCCGTCCTCCAACGAACAGATCGGATAGTTGTCGCACAGCGATTCATAATAGCGTACGAGTTCCGACGCCGTCATGCCGACCCGACGCTTCGGGAGAAAATATCCCTCCGGGGTCTGCCATTCGCTGGAGGCAATATCCAAGGCCAATTCTACCTTTCCTTCATAGCCGGCTTCCCGAATGGC
>CAKSNI010000089.1 GCA_934476025.1 uncultured Eubacteriales bacterium
AAAACGCCCGATACCGCTTTCTTTGGGATCGGGATTTTTTTGGTTCCGCTTTGAAAAATTCAGCAAAGAAAAAAATTTTAAAAAAACACTTGACTTTTGCCCAAAGACGGATATAATAAAAACAGTAATCATTCCTGTTTTGCGAGAGGAACCGTATGAAAAACTATTCACGCCAACGGCAGGCCGTGTTGCGCGCCCTGCAAAGCACCGACCGTCACCCGACGGCGGTCCAGGTGTACGAAACCGTCAAAAAGGAAATTCCGAATATCAGCCTGGGCACGGTTTACCGGAACATTTCCCAGCTGCTGGAAAACGGAGATATCATCCGGGTTTCCACCGAGGATGAATCCATCCATTATGACGGCAATCCGAAATTTCATTTACACCTGTGCTGCCGGAAGTGCAAAACGATCTACGATTTGCCGCTGTCTGAAAAGGTTTTGACCGATCCGGCCGAACAATCCGGTTTTTCGGTTGAGAAGGCCAGCTGTACGGTATCCGGCGTTTGCCGTTTTTGCCAAAACGGGGATGAGAACGACTCATTTGGGAGATCCTAAAAAATCATTGATAAACGGAGGAACACATCATGAAAAAATTTGTATGTCTGGTATGCGGTTATGTTTACGAGGGCGATGCGGCTCCGGCGGAATGTCCGATCTGTCACGCTCCGGCTTCGAAGTTCAAAGAACAGAGCGGTGAAAAAACCTGGGCCACCGAACACACCGTCGGGGTTGCCAACGGCGTAGATCCCCGGATCATCGAAGGGCTTCGGGAAAACTTCAACGGAGAATGCAGCGAAGTCGGAATGTATCTGGCCATGGCGCGGGTTGCTCATCGGGAAGGTTATCCGGAAATCGGTCTGTACTGGGAAAAGGCCGCTCATGAAGAAGCGGAACACGCCGCCAAATTTGCCGAAATGCTGGGTGAAGTGCTGACCGACAGCACCGAAAAGAACCTGGCCATGCGGGTCGATGCCGAAAACGGCGCCACCATGGGCAAAAACGAATTGGCCAAGCTCGCCAAAGAACTCGGCCTGGATGCCATCCATGACAGCGTCCATGAAATGGCCAAAGACGAGGCCCGTCACGGCAAGGCTTTCGAAGGCCTTTTGAAGAGATATTTCGGGAAATAATGCAGAAATCAGGGAGGATTCGATTATGAAATATGTTTGCCCCTGCGGCTATGTTTATGACGAAACCCTGGGCGATCCGGATAACGGCATCGCTCCCGGCACCAAGTGGGAAGAGATCCCCGAAGATTTCGTCTGCCCGGTTTGTGGGCTTTCCAAAGACGCTTTTGAAGCGGAATAAGTCCGACAGCTTGACGAAAGCATAGTCAAACACCCCCGGCCTTTTCAAAAAGGCCGGGGGTTTCTCAGTCTGTCGATAAACCCTGAATGCTGCTTTTGCGGCGGTAACGCCGCTTTTTCGCCTTTTTGCTGACCGGTTCGGCAAAAAACGCCTTATAAGCGAAAAACCGCTGAATAAGCGGCTTTTCAGGGACACTGGGGTGTATTGGCGGAGCATAACAACCGACTGCCGCCTGTGGCGGATTAAAGGAGGGTGTTATGGCGCCGCGGTCAAAGAAAATTCGCGCTCCAAGCGAATATTTTCTTTGGGTACCGCAAGAGTAGGGAGTACCACTCGAAAATCTCTGATTTTCGAGCGAACGGCATTCCCGTAGGGGAGCGTGTCGAAAAAGTCGACACGCTCGAACCCCCGGCCTTTTCAAAAGGGCCGGGGGTGTTTTCTTTTTACTGAGCCGCGGAAGAAGAGGGTTCGGGGTCGGGTGTTCCCTCAAAAATCGGGGCAAAGTTTGCGTTGGTAATGCAAACCCAGCTCTTTCCGGGATTGACATTCAGTGCGGTTCCGTCGGCCGCGTAGAACTGAATCGGGGCATTTTCCCCTTCCTTTTTCCAGCTGATGGGCTGATATCCGCCGTGGGAGGCATAATAACCGGTGCCGCCGGTCAGCTGAATGTTCCGATGGTATCCGTCCGGATAGTTGGTGATGGAAGTTTCCAGCACAAACACATTGGTCACCTGATAGGGATCGCCGGTTTTGGAGTCCTTATTTTCACAATTGGCGGAATTTTTGGTATACAGTTTGGCGGCGCTGTCATAGGTAAAGACGCTGGTGGCAATGCCGGAAAATTTCATCGTCACCTTTTCGTCGGCCTTTCCGCCGGAAGGAACCGCCGGAGCATCCTCCGGAAGGAAATGGCACCAGCTGTCGGTTTTCTGAGTGGTGGTGCGGACTTCCAGATTCTGGAACCCTTCCTGCAGTTTTTCACCGGAGGTATACATGGTATGTTCATAGGACAGGCCGTTCTTTTCCCGGAAGCCGTAAGCGGCAAAGGGGTTGCTGTTGATATTGAAATCGGCAACTCCACTGCTTTGCACATGGGGAGCGGCGTAGGTCGGGTCAATTCCGCAATGGACATAAATGGCATCGTACCCGAGAGCCAGATCAATAAAGGCGTACCGGGCACTGCGTACCGTGCCGAGCTGACCGATTTCCCCGATATCCTTGAATACCGCCATCAGACGGGTAATACCGCCCTCGATTTCGGTTTCGTAAATCACATCGGCTTTTTGAACACTGGTCTGCACCTGTTGGGCAATGCGGATATTATTGATCATGACCGCCACCGGGCGGAGCGAAACCTTGGATTTATCCAGATTCTTTACCCCGGTCAGCGGATTGGTGGTATACGGATCTTCCTTTACCGGCTGCGATTCCGTCGCCGGATCCTCCGTAAGATCCCCGGTCATATCGGTTTTCCCTTTACAGCCCGAAAAGCTGAACAGCATCACGGCTGCCAGCGCGGCCGCAAACCATCTCTTTTTCAAAGTCATTTCCCCCGAATTGTTTTTTTCCATTATAAAACGCGGCACGCCGCTTTTCAAGAGCCGACGCGCATTTTTTTGTGAATCGTAATATTTTCTTCCGCAGCCCCTTTCGGAAAAGCGTTTTGGCTTTTCCTGCTTTTCTTCCCGGTTCAATTGCCGCACTCAATGCTGATCTGATTGAAAAGCTGCAGAATATCATCGATTTCGGTCGCTTTTTTCTCTTCGCCGCTGCGGTCCAGCACCACCGACCCGTGATGCATCATCAGCAGGCGGCTGCCGTACTGCACGGCATGACGGAGATTGTGGGTAACCATGATCGCTGTCAGATTTTCCCGATGTATCAGTTCATCGGTCAGCTGCATCACCGTTTCGCTGGATTTCGGATCCAGCGCCGCCGTATGTTCATCCAAAATCAGCAAATCCACCTTGGTCATCCCGGCAATCACCAACGCAATGGCCTGCCGCTGGCCGCCCGAAAGCGCCCCGACCGGGGTATTCATCCGATCTTCCAGCCCCATGTGGCAGCTGCGAAGCAGTTCCCGATAGGCATCCACCCGGGAACGGTTCACGGCATACGAAAGGCCGAAGGGTTTGTTTTTGTTATCCGCCAGCGCGAAATTTTCCAACACCGTCAGGCCGCCGCAGGTACCGGCCTTGGGGTCCTGAAACACCCGGCCGATAAACCGGGCCCGTTTATATTCCGGCATCCGGGTAATATTTTTCCCGTTGAAAATCACCTGTCCGCTGTCGGGAAACAAATTCCCGCAAATCAGGTTGAGCATTGTGGTTTTGCCGCTTCCGTTGCTTCCGATCACCGATACGAATTCCCCCTTTTTCACCGAAAGGGAAAAGCCGTCGAACAGGGTCATTTCGTCAACGGTTCCTTTGTGGAACCGGGTATGAATCTCTTTAAGTTCTAACACCCTCGGATTCCTCCTGTTTCTTGAGTTTTTGCGAAAGAATCAGTGCCAGGGTAAACAGCACCGCCATAATCAGTTTGTTGTACGCGCTCGGCACCCCGATTTTCTGGGCAAGCGTCAGGCAGGCCTGGTACAGAATTGCCCCGATAATCACCTTGGAGGTCGGTTTCAAAAACCGCACCGGACGCAGCAGGGACATTCCGATAATCAGCGAAGCCAGCCCGATGACCACCGTTCCGATCCCCATGCTTTGATTGACATTGCCGCTGATGTGGGTATACAGAGCCCCCGAAAGGGCGGCCAGGCCGTTGCCCAGCGCCAGGCCGATGATCCGGCTTTTTCCGGGATCAACCCCCAGCATTTTGACATACTGTTCATTGTTGCCGGCCGCCCGCAGCAGCAGGCCGTTTTTGGTTTTCAGATAAAAATCCAGCAAAAATTTGGTGATGAGAATCACCAGCAGAAAAATCAGCAGGTCCCGCACCGTCACCCGGCCGACCCGGGCAGGAATCATTTCTCCGAAAAAGCGGTCGTGCAGGGTGTGATAAACCCGGCCGAAGGAAATGGAAGAACTTTGCTGGCCGGTGAAATCCCGGGTCATGCCGGCACTGGTCGCCACCAGATTGATACTGATCAGCCCTGTAGAAACCAGGATGCCGCAGAGCAGCGGTTTGATTTTCAGTTTGACATTCAGAATCCCGGTCACTGCTCCAAAGAGCATTCCGACAGCGAAGGAGGCCAGCAGAGCAATCCAGGGGTTGACCCGTTTGGCAATCAACAATCCGAAGGTCACCGCCCCCGAAACAAAGGTCCCTTCCACCGTAAGGTCGGGAAAATCCAATATATAATAGGAAAGGTAATAGCCCATCGCAATCAGCGAAAAGACCAGTCCCGTTTCCAGAAAAACTTCCATGGTGCTGAGAATTCCCATAATCTTCTCCGTTTCTGAAATATAAATCGGCTCAGAATCGCCCGCTCAGGGCGTGAGCGGGCGATTCTGAAGGTTGATTTCCGGTCGGTTCAGCCGATCAGCTGTGCATTCTGATAAGCGGCCGGAATGGTGATTTTCAGTTTTTCGGCTACCGCTTTATTGATGATCGGGGTCGCCTCTTTGATGGTTTTCACCGCCATGGTGGAGGCATCCTGCCCTTTGAGAACCTCTACCGCCATGTTGCCGGTGGTCTTTCCGAGAGCGATATAATCAATGGAAACCGAAGCCAGGCAGCCGTTTTTCACCTGTTCTTCTTCGGAGCCGTAGACCGGAATGCCGTTTTTATCGGCAGCCGCCAGTACCACGCTCAGGCTGTTCACCACATTGTTGTCGGTGAAATTGTTGATGCAGTCTACTTTGGAAGCCAGATTCTCCGCCGCAGAGGGGATTTCGGCCGAGTTCTGGATGGCCGAAGCTACGACTTCGATGTTCTTTTCCTTGCAGATCTCTTTAAAACGGGCAAGGTTGGAAACCGAATTGTCTTCCGAAGAGGTATACAGAATTCCGATGGACCGGACATCCGGCTGCATCGACTGGATCAGTTCGACCTGAGCGGTCAGATCCAGCACATCCGAAGTACCGGTG
>CAKSNI010000090.1 GCA_934476025.1 uncultured Eubacteriales bacterium
AAGCAGTTCCCGACTGCGAAGCACCGGAGATGCCCAGGTTACGGCATTGCGGATAATGGTCTGAACATTCGGATCATAAAAGGTCGGGTAGGATTCATGGCCCGGCTGAAAATAGAAGATTCGGCCGTTTTCCCGGTGGAAAGTACAGCCGGAACGGAACAGTTCGCCGCCTTCGTACCATCCCATGAAAACAATGTCATCGGGATTGGGTACGGCAAACGGTTCGGCATAGGTTTCCTCGTGCGGCAATTCAAAATACCGACCAATCCCCCGTGCAATCGGATGTGCGGGTTGGATCTTCCAGATCCGCTCCAGATCGCCGTTTTCACGCCAGGAAAGATTGCAGGTTGTGCCGAGCAGATACCGGAACGGTTTGGAATGATGTGCGGAATGAAGGAAAATGATTCCCATACCCTTGAGAACCGCTTCTTTCACCCGAAGGGCGATTTCATCCGGTACTAAATGATGGCAAATATGGCCCCACCAGATCATCACATCGGTATTGTCAACGACCTCCTGTGTTAATCCGCATTCCGGGTCATCCAGTGTGGCGGTTCGCACCTGAATTTCGTCCGACTGCAAAAAATCGGCGATGGCCTTGTGAATGCCTTCGGGGTAAATCGCCTTTACGGCTTCGCTTTGCTTTTCGTGGCAGAATTCATTCCAAACGGTCACTCGAATCATTCTAAACACTCCTTTGAAATTCCGAAATCCATTTTTGCGGGCTTGGGAGATTTTTCCGAAAAAAGTATACCACAAAGGGAAAAATTGTGCTATAATTCCCTTGCCGGAAAATATTAAAATTTTGCGATTGGGGAAATGAAAATGGAAATGCCGTTTGATGAGGGAATTGAAAAAAGGAACGGTTTGTTTTTACCGGTACAGTGCCTGGTAATGCCGATGAAGGCAGCCACCGCAAAGTGGAACCGGTTCCATTACCATGACTATATCGAACTTCTTTATACCGTAAAGGGAAGCGTTTCGGTCAATGTTTGCGAAAAGGAGTACACAATGCTGGAAAATTCGGCGGTGATTATCAATGCCGGCGAACCGCACAGCACGGCCGGAAGCGGAGAAAGAACCCTGCTTTGTATTAAATTTTTGCCGCAGACTTTATTTTCGCTGGGGCAGTATGCTACGGAATTTGAATCAATGATGCCGTATATATCGGGAAATTTCGGTTCCAAACGATTCTTTGATAAAGAATTTTTGACCGGTGTTGGGTTACACAAAGTGTTCTCGGAAATTTACCGGGAACACAGGGAAGGAAAATTTGCCTGTGAGTTGACGATCCGGGCCGATGTTATCCGGATCTTTGCACAGATCATACGATATTGGCATGATCAGGCCGTCGGAAATTCGGCCCTTTCCGGTTCGGCCGCCGCCGTTATCCGAAAAGCCAGGGAATATACCGGCCGGAATTATGCAGAGGCTACCCTTGAGAGTGCGGCCCGTGCCTGCGGAACCAGCTATAGTTATTTTTCACGGCTGTTTTCTTTTTATATGCGAATGGGCTATTCCGATTATCTGAACCGGGTCAAGGTAAACGAATCGCTGAAACTTCTCACGACTACCGGGCTTTCCATTACCGAAATTGCTATGGCGGTTGGATTTTCCTCCAGCAGTTACTATATCCGTGTCTTTCGCGAACTCAGAGGAATTTCTCCCGGAAAACTCCGGAAAAAAATGCTTTCCGAAACTTGCGAAGAACACTTAGGGTCGGAGCAATGAATCCTTGGCTTTCAGGAGAATGAAAAAACTCTTCCCACCGTAAAGGGTGAGAAGAGTTTTGAATTTGGCGGATTACATACTTTCCGGAGCATCGATTTTCAAAAGGGTCAGGACATTTTTCAGAACCGTGCCGGTAGCGTGGCACAAACACAGCCGGGCCTGCATCAACGAATCGTTTTCGCCTTTCACGCGGCAGGCATTGTAGAATTTGTGGAACCGGGTGGCAACCTCCTGAACATAATGGGTGATTTTGGCCGGATCGTAGGCCTTGGCGGCAGCAATGACCACATCGGTATATGAGCCGAGGCAAAGAATCAACTCTTTTTCCTCTTCGCAGGAAAGCAGGGCGAGTTCCTCGTGGGTGCAGGAACGGGGCAGAATGCCCTCTTCTTTTAAATTGCGGAGAATGCTGCAGATCCGGGCATAGGCGTACTGCACATAGTAAACCGGGTTCTTATTAGACTGCTCGATAGCCAGATCCAAATCAAAGTCGAAATGAGAGTTGGGTTCCCGCAGATTAAAGAAGAACCGGGCAGCGTCGATCGGAACTTCTTCCAGCAAAGTGACCAGGGTGATGGCCTTGCCGGAACGTTTGGAAGCCTTGATGACTTCGCCGTCCCGAACCAGGCGGACCATCTGCATCAAAACGACATCCAACCGGTCGGTATCCAGCCCCAAAGCAGCCAAAGCTCCTTTCAGCCGCGGCACATATCCGTGGTGATCCGCCCCGAGGATATCAATGGCCTTGTCAAACTTCCGAACAGCCAGTTTGTTATAGTGATAGGCGATATCCGGCACAATATAGGTCGGAACTCCGTTGGAACGGATCAATACAAAGTCATCGCTGCCGAAATCTTCTCCCTTAAACCAAAGGGCTCCTTCTTTTTCGTAGGTATGGCCGCTGGCCTTGAGCATTTCAAGAATCCGGGCGGTTTCGCCGCTTTCGTGCAAAGAACTTTCCCGGAACCAGGTGTCATAGCGGATGCGGTATTTGAGCAGATCGTCATGAAGCCCCTGAATATTCTTCGGAAGGGCAAAGTCTACCAGCGCTTTGCGGCGCTGCGCTTCGCTGACCTTTAAGTAGGAATCCCCATGCAAATCCGCAAAAGCCTTGGCGTGAGCGATGATATCGGCGCCGTGATAGGAATCCTCCGGCATTTCGATGCCTTCTTCAAAAATCTGCCGGTAGCGCAGATCCAGCGAAAGGGCGAATTTGTTGATCTGATTGCCGGCATCGTTGATGTAGAATTCCCGTTCTACCTGAAAACCGGAAGCGGAAAGCACGGAAGCAAGACAATCTCCCAAAGCACCGCCGCGGGCATTGCCGACATGCATCGGGCCGGTCGGATTGGCGGAAACAAATTCAACCAGAACCCGCTTTCCCTGCCCGTAATCGCTGAAACCATACCGGTCTTTTTTCGCTTCAATATCCAGAAGAATATCCGAACGGTAAAAATCGCTCAGGGTAAAATTCAAAAACCCGGGGCCGGCAATTTCGGCAGACTGAATATAGGTGCCGGTAAAATCGGCATGAGCCAGCAGGGCTTCCGCTACCTTCCGGGGGGCGGTGCGGAATGCTTTGGCCCAGGAAAGGGCCGCATTGGCGGACAAATCCCCGTGATCTCGGTTGGCCGGTTCTTCTACGGCAATAGCGGTCAGTTCAGTCGGTTGCAAAGATCCGTCGGCGATGGCTTTTTTCGCGGCATCGGTTAATAGCTCGGAAAGTTGTGTTTTGACTTTCGTTACCAAATCGGACATAATTCATACCTCTTTTATTTTCAGTTTCATACGGTTGTGCAGCAGCGACCGGTTATCATGCCGCAGCGAATAGGAAAAGAAAATTTCCGCTTTTCCCTCTTTTTCTTCAAAGGCAACCGCATCGGTTTCCACCAAAAAGTGAAATGTCCCGTATCGGGTTTGATGGGTGCAGGGGGTGCAGTGACCGGGGAGCAGCTCCATCCGGCTTTCAATCCCGCCTTCCCGGATGAAAACCACCCGGCCGGTCGGATAAAAAAACAGGCGGTTTACCGTGCTTTCTTTCTCCTCTTCATCGTATTGGGTGAAACGAAGAAAAAAGCAGCGTTCGGACCTTCGGAACTCTCCGAAAAAGCGTTGTTCAATGCGGTCGCAAACACCATCGGTCGTCTGTTCGGATTCGATGTGAATTTCGGCTTTTTGAATCATGACGGAAACTCACTCACCAAAACCCGTTCGATTTTTTCGGGCCCGATTTCTTCGCCGAGCAAAAGCCGGGCAATTTCGGGGAAAGAAGGGGTTATATCGCTAACGCAGAAGTGGTGAGAGCCGGGCAGGGGGGAGTTGTTGAGCATTCCGCTGCTTTCCAGTTCCCGGCGAACAGCCAGAGCGGTGGCCTCCCCGGAATTGATCAGGGTGACATCTTCTCCGAGAACCTTCCGGATAACGGAGGTTAAAATCGGGTAGTGGGTGCAGCCGAGAATCAGCGTGTCAATACCGGCTTCCTTCAAGGGGAGAAGATATTTCCGGGCGGTTTCCAGCACAACCGGATCGTCATCATCAATCCAACCGGCTTCTACCAAAGGCACAAACAGGGTGCAGCTGGCGGAAAAAACCCGGGCATCCGGCCAAAGGGCCAGAATTTGCCGTTTGTGGGCGCCGCTGGCGATGGTTGCCGCTGTGCCGATGACGCCGATGCGCCCGGTGTGGGAAGCGGCGACCGCCGCTTTGACGGCATGAGATACCACTTCAAAAAAAGGCACCGGAAGGGTGTTTGAAGTTTCGGCGGCAACCGAACTGACGGTTCCGCAGGCGGCGACAATTAATTTAACATCGCGGGAAAGCAGAAATCGCTCATCCTGCCGGGCAAAACGAAAAATGGTTTCCCGACTTTTGGTCCCGTAGGGAACCCGGTCGGTATCCCCGAAGTAAACAATGTTTTCGTGCGGCAAAATCCGAATAAGTTCCCGTGTGACGGTTAGCCCGCCGAGGCCGGAATCAAAGATCCCGATCGGTCGTGTGTCCGGCATAAAACGCCGCTCCTTTCCTGAAAGCGGCAGAGCCGCCAAAAAATTCTCTAGCCAGTATATCATAAAATTCCCGATTCTTCAAGTGTTAATGTATGAAAAGCAAACCTACATAATGTATGAAAAGCAAATCGGCAAAATGCCGGAAGGAGCGGTGTGTAAAAATGTGGTTCCCTTTTTTGAAAAAAACGAAAAACTATTTTCCGGTGCTTGAAAAAAACGAATTTTCATAGTATAATAAATTGATTATAAAATAAGGAGAGTCTGTTTTGAAAGAACAACAACGCGAGCAACAGGAACTGTTTATGGATCAGGTTGCCCGATTGATTCGGGAGCGGTATGCCACTCCGCCGCGGGCTTGCTTTGTGACCTACGGCTGTCAGCAGAATGTCAGCGATTCCGAACGCATGAAGGGAATGCTCTGCCGAATGGGTTATGAACTGACCGAAAAAACGGATCAGGCCGACTTTATTCTGTTTAATACCTGTGCGGTCCGGGAACACGCCGAAGCCCGGGTATACGGGAACCTCGGGGCGACCAAACGGCTCAAAAAGGAAGATCCGCACCGGATC
>CAKSNI010000091.1 GCA_934476025.1 uncultured Eubacteriales bacterium
GACTATGATAATAATCGGTGTGCTTTTTTTGTTCCTGCCAGGCTTCATCGGAAAATTCATAAGAATCCGAATAAATTTTTGAACAGGTTCCGGGTGATGTTTCAAAATGCCGGGCATAGGGATCCGCCTTCAGCACCGGCCCGTTTTTGCCGAAAATGGCATATTTGTAGCTATCAAAGCGGTGCAGACCGGAAACGACTCCCTCAAAAATCCCGCCATTGATTCGGGTCAACGGATTTTTTTCGGAATTCCATTCATTGAAATCACCGACAACGCTGACTGCCTCCGCACCCGGGGCCCAGACCCGGAAGGTGCAGGAATCTCCCTTTAAAAAGGAACCGAAATACTCATAGGCACTATCCAATTTTTCTTTTGAAAACTGTGCAGCAAAATCCTTCATGTTTCCCCTCCGCGATGGCTTTCAAAAATCGGCCGGTTCATCCGGAACGGTTTTGCGGCCCAAAGCCGCGTTTTTGTGCCGATTTTATTCCCAAAAAATTTCTCTTATATATCATACCAAATCCGTCGCAGAAATGCAAGCGATTTTTGGTAAAATTCGTGTATTTTTTTGGTTTAGAATGTCGAAACTTTGTGAATAGAATACAAAGTTTTCGGATGTCGACTGTATAATATCATCAAACCGACCGGTCCCGACAAAAAAACCGCAGAGAAAGAGCAAAAGCGACCGGCTTTTACACATTCTCTGCGGTAAATTCTATCATTTCGGATCAGTCGTTGACATACGGAAGGATCGCAACCTGACGGGCACGCTTAACGGCAATGGTCAGAGCGCGCTGATGAGCGGCACAGGTACCGGTTGCACGGCGCGGCAGGATTTTCGCGCGTTCAGAAATGAACTTGCGAAGACGGGCCACATCCTTATAATCAATGACTTCCACGCGGTCTGCACAGAAATGGCATACTTTTTTACGCATTTTTCTATGTGCAGGTCTTTCGGTTTTTTCCATCGTGTAAGACCTCCTTGTCTGTAAATTTCAATCAGAACGGCAAATCGTCGTCTGCAGTATCCGGAACTTCGGTAAAGTCGTTTCCGCTTACATTGCTATAAGAGGCCGGAGCTTCCGAGGCAGGGCCGGCGGCTGCCGAATCCCGCTTGGATTCCACAAACTGAACATTGTTGGCAACTACTTCAAAAGCAGTGCGGTTTTTGCCTTCTTTATCGGTATATTTGCGGGTCTGAATGGCCCCCTCAATCCCGATCATGCTGCCTTTTTTAAAGTATTTCGTAATGAATTCCGCAGTCTGCCGCCAGGCAACAATATTGATAAAATCCGTCTGGGCTTCTTCACCCGAACGGTAACGGCGATTCACTGCAATAGAGAATGTCGTTACGGAAACACCGCTTTGTGTTGTCTTGAGTTCCGGATCAGCCGTCAAGCGGCCGGTAAGTACCACAAGATTAAACATATAAACACATCCTCCTTTGTTTCTTACTTTCTGATGACCATGGCACGCAGCACACCGTCGGTAATGCCGGCGACGCGTTCCAGTTCTGCCGGGAATTCCGGAGAAGCGGTAAAGGTCGTGAATACATAGTACCCTTCGGCTTCGTCGTTGATCAGGTAAGCCAGTCTGCGCTTACCCCAATCGTCAACATTTTCGACGGTACCGTTCGCAGCAATCAGAGCGGCAAACTTTTCCACCAAAGCATTGGTGGCTTCTTCACCGTTCGCTACGGAAAAAACCATAGCTGCTTCATACTTGTTCGTCATTTTCGTTGCACCTCCTTATGGACTTTTGTCCGATTCCGTACAGTTTTGAATCGGCAAGGGCTATTCTCATTCGAATAGCCTGTTTATTATATCAGCCAAATCCGGCTTTGTCAAGCATTTTCCACCTGTTTCACCGAAAACGGGCTGCCGCAAAACAGAATTTTGCGGCAGCCCGTGCGATTTAAAAATACAATCGAGAAGAATTATCCCTTCGGCCCAAGTTCTGCTCCCTCAATGCCGGCAAGGAATTTTTTGAGAATGGCCAGGTCATTGGTATCGATTTCTCCGTCGCCGTTGCAGTCGGCGCCCGGGGCCACCTCGTCTTTACTGATCAGCCCGGCCAAAAGTTTTTTCAACAGAGCCAGGTCCTGCGTTTCCACAGTTTGATCGTTGTTAAGATCTCCGTACATCGACCGAATCGTAACGGTAAAGGTTCCTGCAAAGCTGCCGTAGGTAACCGTCAGCGTCTGTTCGCCGCCCTTTTTCGGGTTAAAGCCGGTTACCATATCCGAAGTCATCGCTACTTCATCAAAGGTTCCGTCGGCATAGGAAACTTTCAGCTTTCCGCCGGTCAGATCCAACGCCTCCCCGGCATCGTATTCGGTTTTGGTCGGCGTTGCTTAGAAATGGACCGTTGTATTTTCTCCGGCAGAGGGGGATGCCGTCTGAGGACACCTCCAACCATCCGCTGCCGTCTATCTTGGTGTCGTACCAAGCCCTGAGCCGTTTGGCTAATTCTTTCTGTAGCATATATTCTCCTTTTTAGGGTAATAAAAAAGGCAGATAGATTTTTGATTTCTATCTGCCTGAGTATCATTATTCGGTTGTGTGAGAGTTCAAGTCTATCCACAAAGGGAAAACGGCGATTTTACATCTGCGTTTTGGTACAGAAAAAAATCGCCGTTTGGGTAGCAAAAAAGCCCGATATAATCGGGCTTTTCGCAAGAGACATCTTTTTTGTCTCCACATTATGGTGCGCCCGAACGGATTCGAACCGCCGACACCCGCCGTCGGAGGACGGTGCTCTATCCAGCTGAGCTACGGACGCGAATGCCCGGGAAGCTTCCGATTCCCGGAACGAATGCTATTATAGCACATTCCTTTGCAAAATGCAAATGTTTTCTTTCGAATCTCGGAAGTTTTTTCATTCCAGGGCATTTTTCGTAAGAAAGCAGCCGGCGGAAGATTCCGCCGGCTGCCGGAGCCGTTTCCATCAATTCTTCGGATTTTCGGTGGGCCCTCCCCCGTTTTTCGGGAAACTGACCCGAATGGTGGTTCCTTTCCCCGGTTCGCTTTGCAACGAGATGGTTCCCGCATGCAGAGCAACGGCGTGCTTAACAATAGAAAGCCCGAGCCCGGTTCCGCCTGAAGCCTTGGAATGGCTTTTATCCACCCGGTAGAACCGTTCAAAAATCCGCTGCTGATATTCCGGGCTGATGCCGATGCCGGTATCGCTTACACAAACGGAACTGCCCTGTTCTCCGCCGTTGACCGAAACGCTCACCCGGCCGCCTTCCCGGTTATATTTAATGGCATTATCGCAAAGGTTGTAGATCACCTCATAAAGCAGACTTCGAACACCGGAAATCGGCGCGGAATCGCCCGTTAGTTCCACATTCACTTTCTTTGCCTTGGCGACATCGGTCAAATCCTTGACCGCCTGCTGAGCCAGTGAGTATAAATCCACCGTTTCTTTTGGCTGAACCATTCCCTCATCCAGCTGAGAAAGCCGAATAATGTCCTCAATCAGGGTCAACAGCCGCCCTGCCTCGCTGCGAATATGCCCGATGAACCGCTTTTCGTCCTCCGGCTTGACCATGCCGTTTTCCAGCAGATCGGCACTGCCGATAATGCCCTGAAGCGGCGTTTTCAGTTCGTGGGAAACATTGGCGGTAAATTCCCGCCGATTTTGTTCGGCCCGTTCTTTTTCGGTATTGTCCATGGCCAGAATAACCGTTCCGATATTTCTGTTATCCGAATCAATCCGGCTGATGTCGAACTGCCAGATCTTGCCGTTGCGTTCCAGGCGGATTTCGCTGTGGTTTTTTTCCATGGCCCGATGAATGGCCGCCGTAACTTCCGGTGTGCGTTCTACCGTTAAAAAGTCCTTCCCCACGCAGTCTTTGTTAACATGGAAAAGGTTGGCAGCCGCCCGGTTGATATAGAATACCATCCCCCGGGAATCCAGCAGAACCAATGCCTCCTGCATACTGTCGGTAATCAGCGCAAATTCTTCGCTTTGGGTACGGATTTCTTGCATTTGCTCATAAATCTGCCGATGCTGGGAATTGATCCGATTCAGCAGAACCGAAAGTTCTTCATAGGTATCGTTTTCCAGCGGATGTTCCAGATCCAAAGCGTTGATCGGCTCCACAATATTTTGGGAAAGCCGTTTGGCCAAAAAGCCCGAAAGAATCAGAGCCACCGCCACCACAATCAAAATCGGCTGCAGCATTCCGAGTGCCAAAACCCAAACCGTTGCCCGGCTGACGGAAATTCTCAGCACCGAGCGGTCAGAAAGCCGTTTGGCAGAATACATGGTTTTCTGAAGCAGCGTAGAAGAGTAGCGAACACTGGTCGCTTCCCCGTTTTGCTGCGCCTCCCGGATTTCGGCCCGCTGGGCATGGTTTTCCAGGGCAGCCGCATCGCTTTTGGTATCATACAGAACGGTTCCGTCCTCAGCCACCAGCGTCAGCCGATAACGATCGGAATGAATTTGCTCCAGGGCTTTTTCGCCGCCGTGCTCCACCGCCGTTGCGGCGATTTCCAATTGATCGTGCAGCTGTTCCTCCTGAATCTGCCCGAAATATTCATACAAAAACCCCATAATGATGACAACCGCGGCGATCAGTACGCTCCCGGTGGCCAAAATGATGGATTTGAAAATTTTCTTTGTCATTTATGTTCCTCCAACCGGTACCCAACCGAACGGACGGTTTTGATTTTTTCCCCGAAGGCGCCGAGTTTCTGCCGCAAAGTCCGGATGTGCATATCCACGGTTCGGGTTTCCCCGTAATAGTCGGTATCCCACACCCGCTCCATCAGCTGTTCCCGGGAGAACACCACCCCCGGGTGGGATAAAAACAGGCGCAGCACCTCAAATTCCTTATAGGTCAGGGAAATTTCTTTGCCCTCCAGCGAAACAGTGTGCTCGGTCAAATTCATTTTCAGCCCATCTATTTCCAGAATTTCTTCCTTCTTTTGGGCGGCCGAACAGCGGCGAAGAACCGCTTTGACACAGGAAATCAATTCGAGAACCCCGAACGGCTTGGTCAGATAATAATCGGCCCCGGAATCAAGCCCCCGGATTTTATCATATTCCTCTCCCTTGGCCGTGGACAGGATCACGGGAAGATCCGCACAATCCGTGCTGTTCCGGATCCTCTTCAACAGTTCCATTCCATCGACACCGGGGAGCATGATATCCAGAATGACCAGTTCCGGCTTTTCGGTTTTCAGCGCCTTTAAGAAGGATTCTCCTTCCGCAAACCCCCGGGCCTCATACCCGGCCGAATTCAGAGCATACACCTCAATATCCCGGATGCTGGCATCATCTTCCACACAGT
>CAKSNI010000092.1 GCA_934476025.1 uncultured Eubacteriales bacterium
TCTCCGCGCAGCGGCGTATAGGTCAGAGTTCCGTCGGAATGGGGATGTTTCCAGGCCCAGACATGGGTATGCTCGGTCGTTTCTTCAAGGGTTCCGTCCTGCCCGATTTTGCAGTTCACCAGGGTGACATAGCCGTTGTCTTCTTCCGGTTTTTCATCCATCAGAGCAAAAATCCGGGAAGCACCGGCCAACCCCATTACAATGGCATTGATCTGCTGGGAAAGCTGATTGATATTGCCGGTAAACTGCTTGGTCATATTCAAAAACGGAACAATGATATCCACCGAAAAGGGCAGCCCGGAAAGGCTGAGGTTCGGCATCGAAGAAAGCAGAAACACCCCGCCGACCGTGGCGCAGATAACATACAGAATATTTCCGATATTCATAATCACCGGCGCCAGGCAGTTGGCATAGGCATGGGCTTTATAGCCGTCCTCGCAGAGTTCGTCGTTGATGCGGTCAAATTCTTTTTCGGCCTGTTTTTCATGGCAGAACACCTTGATCACCTTTTGGCCGTTCATCATTTCCTGAATGAAGCCTTCGGTTTTCCCGAGGGTACGCTGCTGACGGATAAAGAATTTGGCCGATCCGCCGCCGAATTTTCCCGAAACGAATACCATAATCCCGACACCCAGAAGGATGACCGCCGTCATCCAGACGCTGTAGTACAGCATAATGGCCAGAACACTGACCACAATGACGAACGACTGCAGCAGTTGAGGCAGGGAACGGCTGATGAGTTCCCGAAGGGTATCGATATCGTTGGTATAATAACTCATGATATCGCCGAATTTATGGGTGTCGAAATACCGGATCGGCAGATTCTGCATTCCGGAGAACATTTTCTGGCGCAGTTGATTCAAAAAGCCCTGGGTAATTTTGGCCATCAGCTGGGTATAAATCGTGATGAAGGCCATGGCCGCCAGGTACAGCCCGACCAGTATGCCGACCAGCGGAAGAATTTCCCGGGAGGCGGCCCGCCAATCGGTATTTCCTTCGGACAGATACCGGGTAATGACTGCCAGCACCTTTTGGGTAAAGACCGCCGGAACGGCCGATACCACCGCCATCAGCACGATACAGACCCCCGTAACGGGCAATAAAACCGGATAGCTTTTAAAAAGCAGACGGAGAATGCGGAAGAAAACGCCCTTTTGCGATTTGGCTGCGGCAGCCGGTTTACGATTCTTCATGGCTGTCGCCTCCTTTCGTCTGCTGTTCATAGATTTCCCGATAGATTTCACAATTTTTCAGCAATTCCTCGTGCCGGCCCATATCGCGGATTTTTCCGTCCTCCAGCACCAGAATCAGATCGGCGTCCTGTACCGAAGAAATCCGCTGCGCGATAATAATCTTGGTGGTATCGGAAATTTCGGTGCGGAAAGCCTCGCGAATCAGCGCATCGGTTTTGGTGTCCACCGCGCTGGTGGAATCATCCAGAATCAGAATTTTTGGGTTTTTCAGCAGCGCCCGGGCGATACAGATCCGTTGTTTTTGGCCGCCCGAAACATTGGTACCGCCCTGTTCAATATAGGTATTGTACCCCTCCGGGAAGGTTTGGATAAATCCGTCGGCCTGTGCAATACGGCAGGCACGGATACATTCCTCTTCGGTGGCGGATTCATTGCCCCATCGCAGATTTTCGAGAATCGTTCCCGAAAACAGCAGATTTTTCTGCAGCACCACCGCAACGCCGTCCCGCAGGGTTTGCAGGTCATAATGGCGGACATCCACACCCCCGACCTTCACACACCCTTCACTGACATCGTAAAGTCGGGGAATCAATTGGATCAGGGAAGACTTCCCCGACCCGGTGCCGCCGATAATTCCGACCGTCATGCCCGAATCAATATGGAAAGAAAGGTCGGAAAGGGCGTTTTTCTGAGCATTTTTGGCATAACGGAAATTGACTCCTTCAAAGTCCACCGAGCCGTCCGACAGGCTGCGAACCCCGTTTTCCGGGCTTTGCAATTCCGAGGTTTCGTCCAGCACCTCCACAATTCGTTTGGCCGATTCATCCGACATGGTGATCATGACATATACCATAGAAAGCATCATCAACTGAATCAGAATCTGAATGCCGTAGGTCAGCATGGCCGACATTTCGCCGACCCCGATGGTACTGCCGCCGCCGGAAATGATCAGTTTCGACCCGACGATCAGTACAAAAACCATATTGAAGTACACGCACACCTGCATAATCGGGCTGCTCAGGGCAACAATGCGTTCCGCCCGGGTAAAATCGCGACAGATTCCGTCGGCCGCCCGGCAGAATTTTCCCTTTTCATATTCTTCCCGGGAAAAGCCCTTCACCACCCGCATGGCCTGCACATTTTCTTCGATGGATTCGTTCAGGCGGTCATATTTTTTGAACACCCGCCGGAAGGCCGGCATGGCAAATTTGGCAATAAGCATCAACCCCACTGCCAGCACCGGAATGATAACCACGAAGGAAAGTGCCAGATTTCCCCCCATAATATAGGCCATCACAATGGAAAAAATCATCACCAGCGGTGCCCGGACCGCCATGCGGATCACCATCATAAAGGCCATCTGCACATAGGAAACATCGGTTGTCATCCGGGTAACCAGAGAAGAGGATGAAAAACGGTCGATATTGGAAAAGGCATATCCCTGCACCCGGTAAAACATATCATGGCGCAGGTTTTTGGCAAAGCCGGAGGAAGCCCGGGAACTGGTCAGCCCGGCCAGGCCGCCGCAAAGCAGGGACAGCACCGCCATGGCGCAAAGCAGCGCCCCGGTTTTTAAAATTCCGGACATCTGCTCGCTGGAATGGCTGAACCGGTCCACCAGATCGGCAGTGACAAACGGAATCAGACATTCCACAACGGCTTCCCCCGTAATAAACAAAAAAGTCAGCAGGGTCGGCTTTTTATATTCCCGAATGCTTTTCAGCAGTTTTCGAAACATGATTTCTCCTTTTGTTCGCGAAAAAGTGCTGCAAAGAGGCAGACTCTTTGCAGCAGTTCTGTTTGGTTACAGCCCGGGGTAAAGCCCCTTGGCAATCATTCCTTCAAACGCGTCATACACGGTTTGTTTATCCTCCCGGTAGGTAACCCCATACCATTTATCCTCGGCCACCAGAACCCGAACCTGTTTTTCACCGGAGGAAATCAGGCGGTCCACCGCGCTGGGCAGATAAAACTCCGATTTGACTTCGCTGCCGTGTGCGGCAAGAAACTCCCGAAAATCCCGTTCCAGATGGGAAAAGAAATCAGGGGTAAAGCCCCACATATTCATACTGACCACCGTATCAAAGGAAAGATTTCCCTCGGTTCCGTCCTCTTTTTGGAAGTGGAAGTCACTGGAAATTTTCGGGTATTCCTGAATGTTTTTTAAAGTTCCGTTTTCACTCAGGCAGACCCCGCGGGACACCGTACCGTTTTCGGTAACAGTATTGCCCAACCGGAACCCGACCATGCAGTAATCGCTGCTGTTCTGCACCAATTGGCAATAAATCTGTCTGAAAGCATTTTTCCCATAATAATCGTCGGCATTCACCACCGCAAACGGAGTATCCACCACCGACCGGCAGCACAGCACGGCGTGGCCGGTTCCCCAGGGTTTCACCCGGCCCGGCGGGCAGGTAAACCCTTCGGGGAGAGAGTTCACTTCCTGATACACATAAGAAACCCGGACCTTTTGGGCAATCCGATCACCGACGAGGCGTTTGAAATCGTCCTCAATTTCATGTTTGATCACAAAAACAACATGATTAAAGCCGGCCTGTATGGCATCATAAACCGAAAAATCCAGAATCACATTTCCTTTCTGATCCATCGGTTCCAGCTGTTTGAGCCCGCCGAAACGGCTGCCCATTCCGGCCGCCATAACAATCAGTGCGGCATCGTTCTTTTTATTCATGATGCTCCTCCTTTGTTTTTGCCCCGGATTCCTTTTTAGAGAACCCCTCGGTGCTTTCCTTCATAAACAAAATTTTTACCGTCATAAAAAGCAGTTTCAAATCCAGAAAAATCGAATACTGTTCAATATAAATCAGGTCCATCTTCAGCTTGTCTTCCGGGCTGGTATTGTATTTTCCGTAAATTTGGGCGTACCCGGTCAACCCGGCCTTCACCCGATGGCGCAGAGCAAAATCGGGATATTTTTGGGTATACTCGTACACATTTTCAATCCGTTCCGGCCGCGGTCCCACCAGCGACATATCCCCGAACAGAATATTGAACAGCTGTGGCAGCTCGTCCATCCGGCAGGCGCGGATCACCCGGCCGACCGGTGTAATGCGGTTATCGTGATCGGTTGCTTTCTGCGCCCCCTCTTTTTCGGCATCCACAATCATGGAACGGAATTTATACACATTGAAGATCTTCCCGTTTTTGGTTACCCGGTTCTGTTTAAAGAGGATCGGGCCGCCGTCGCAGAGTTTAATGGAAAGAGCGACAATCAGCATGAGCGGCGAAAGAACCACAATACTGACAGCCGAAACCACAATATCACACACCCGTTTGATCAGTTCCTGTTCCAGGCGCAGCCCCCGGTTGGAGCACATAAGAATCGGTGTATCAAAGATCTGAATCTGATCGGAATTGCGGATAATCACATCGGTACTGGAGGGAAGAATATAGGTGCGTTTTCCCCGGGCGTAGCAATAATGCAGCAATTCGTTTTTGATATCTTTATCGAAATCGCACAGCAAAATCGCCTCATAGCGATCAATGAGTTCCTTAATTTGTTCTATCGGCGCGCGGCGGATCGAAACCCCCCGTTCCACGGCAAAGCGATCGGGGATCCGCGACATTTTCCGGATAATGGCCTTTCCTTCATCATCATCAGCGAAAATAGCCAGGGTATGCCGGGCCGGATAAAGCCGGAAATAGGCCGTATTGGCGCATTTCGACCCCATCAGAATGACAAACAGCTGGTAAAGGAAGCCCAAAAAGTAGGCTGTCGGATTCAGCATTCTCCGGGCAATCAGGCACAGTTCCAGGTACATAAGGAAATTGGTAAACAGCGCCGACAGCGACAGGCTGTACACAATTTCGTGAAGCCGGTAAATCCCGATTTTAAAGCCGCCGTACAGTTCTGCAAACAGAATAAACAGCGTAAAATAAGAAAGCAGCACCACATAGTTGCCCATCTGGCTGTAAATGGTTTCGCTGTAATCGTTATACCAAACATGAATAAACCCGAGAGCCATGGCGAGGGTCATCATCAGTTTCAGACCGAACATCACGCTTTTTCGGAATTTTCGTAATCCGTTCATTTTAAAATTCTCACCGCAAGCGGCACTCCTTCATCAC
>CAKSNI010000093.1 GCA_934476025.1 uncultured Eubacteriales bacterium
GGAAAATAATGGAGGAAAGATTGAATACCCAAAGGAAAAAACATCGTTATTTGCCGCTGGTTCTTTTGGAAACCGTTTGTGTTTTGCTGGTGGTGCTGATTATTTGGATCATCCGGTTTACCGATCAGGGTTTGTATGACCGGGTAAAAGGGGAATACCGTCGGCACTTTCAGCAGGAAACGATTGTTTCGGGCACCGCAAACGGTGAGGAAAATGAGGAAGAATCGGATTTGACGGCAGTAGGTGCCGCCAAAGTGGAAAAACTGTCTTTGCAGTCACAGAACGCGCCTGCGGCAACTCCGGTTTTTGTGGACAATGCATTCCGGGTACCGGTCAGCGGAACGGTGACTTCCGGATTTGGTGGGCGCTCAGACCCCTTTTCCGGAGCATCGGCGGTTCATAAAGGCTTGGATATTGCCGCACCGGGTGGCACACCAATTGCCGCGGCGGCGGGGGGAACGGTCAGTTATGTCGGATATGATGAAAACGGATACGGCAATTATCTGACTATCCGGCACGGAGATTCTCTGAAAACTCTTTACGGCCACTGCAGCGAAATTGCGGTTCAGGTTGGTCAGAAGGTTTCGGCGGGTGAAACAATTGCACGGGTTGGTTCCACCGGACGATCTACCGGAAATCATCTGCATTTTGAGGTGCGCCTGGACGGAATCCCGGTGGATCCGAGCTGGTTTTTAAGCTTGTGAATATTTCCATCGGAAAAACAAAAATCAGCCTTTCTTTTCCTTTCGCCGCGATGGTCAGCCTTTTGATGTTGACCGATCGGAGCGGATGGTGGGCTCTCGGTCTGTCGGCAGCGTTGCTTCATGAATTCGGGCATCTTTTCGGAATGGCCGCTTTCGGGATGGCACCGCGGGAAATTCGCCTGATGTTTGGCGGCATACAGATTTTCGGGTTGTATCCGGCTTTGCCGCGGCAAACCGTATGGTTTACGCTGTGCGGCCCGGGCAGCAATTTTGCGGCATTTTTAGTGCTGCTGTTGATTGGGTATGGGTTTCGTCAAACAGAGCTGTTTCGGGCGGCTGCGCTGCATTTGGTCATCGGGGTGGTAAATATGCTTCCGTTTCGGGGGTTGGATGGAGGCAATTTGCTGGAACTTGCATTGCAGCGGCGACTAAGCCCGAAAGCAGCCGAAAAAACCTTTCGGGCGGTGACGGCAGCCGGGGTAGTCGGGTGTGTTCTTTTCGCCCTATTCGTTTGCCGCACCCCGGCCGGAATACTGTCGGCGCTCTTTTTTAGTCTTTACATTATAGTGAGTCTGTTTTTGAAATTGTAGTTGCATCCCGGACGAATCTGTTGTATCATGAAAACAGAAATTAACCGGGGGATACAACATGGATCAGACAAAATTAGACGAACTTTTTTTAACGGTTCAAAAACCGGGGCGGTATACCGGGGGAGAAATCGGAAGTGTTATGAAAGATAAAAACAAGGTGGATATCCGCTTTGCTTTTTGTTTTCCCGACACCTATGAGGTGGGAATGTCCCATCTCGGTATGAAAATTCTTTATTCGCTTTTTAACGAGCGGGAGGATATCTGGTGCGAACGGGTATTTGCGCCCTGGATCGATTTTGAAGCGATTATGCGGAAAAACCATATTCCGCTTTTTGCACTGGAGAGCCGGGATCCGATTTGTGATTTTGATTTTATCGGATTTACCCTTCAGTATGAAATGAGTTATACCAATGTGTTGAATATGCTGGATCTGGCCGGATTGGCCGTTCGCAGTGAGGACCGTAAAGAAGATGACCCGATTGTTGTGGCCGGGGGGCCGTGCGTGTGTAACCCGGAACCGCTGTCGGATTTTATTGATCTTTTCTTTTTGGGCGAAGGCGAAGAGGTGGATCTTGAAGTGATCGACCTATATAAACAGTTCCGAAAAGAGGGAAGGACCAAAGCGCAATTCCTGCGGGCCGCTTCGCAAATTGAAGGGGTTTATGTTCCTTCTTTATATGAGGTGAATACGCTTGAGGATGGCCGGCGGAAATCAATTACGCCGAAATATCCGGACGTTCCGGAGGTGATCCGCAAGCGCATTATTCACGATATGGACAAGGTGTTTTATCCGAAGCAGTTTGTGGTGCCGTATATTGAAATTATTCACGACCGGGCGGTACAGGAAATTTACCGCGGATGTATTCGTGGCTGTCGGTTTTGTCAGGCCGGATTTATTTATCGGCCTGTTCGTGAAAAAAGTGTTGAAACCATTGATCGGCAAGCACATGAACTATGCCGGAATACCGGGTACGACGAAATTTCGCTATCTTCGCTGAGTACCAGTGATTATCGCGGTTTGGAACCACTTTTGTGCCGGCTGCTTACCTGGACCGACCGGGAAAAGGTCAGCCTTTCGTTGCCGAGTTTGCGGATTGATAATTTTTCCGAAGAACTGCTGGAAAAAATCCGTCATATTCGAAAAAGCGGCCTGACCTTTGCGGCTGAAGCGGGGACACAGCGCCTGAGAAATGTGATCAACAAAAATATTACTGAGGAGGAAATCCTTTCGACCTGTCTGACTGCCTTCGAGGGCGGATATACGCAGGTAAAGCTGTATTTCATGATCGGGCTGCCGACCGAAACCGATGAAGACATTATCGGTATTGCGGAATTGGCTCAGAAAATTGTGGATTCGTTTTATCATATGCCCAATAAGCCGAAGGGAAAAGGGGTAGAGGTTTCGATCAGCGTTTCCACCTTTGTTCCGAAACCTTTTACACCCTTCCAATTCGAACCGCAGATTACCAAAGAGGAAATCGTGCGGAAACAGGAATTGCTGAAGTCAAGTATTCATTCCCGGAAAATTTCTCTTTCCTATCACGATTCATCCACCAGTCATCTGGAAGGGGTGTTTGCCCGGGGTGACCGGCGTTTGGGAAAGGTGATAGAACAGGCCTGGCGGCAGGGATGTGTTTTTGACAGCTGGAGTGAATGTTTTGATCTGAATCGTTGGGAACAGGTTTTTGATGAATGCGGAATCGACCCGATGTTTTATGCCTGCCGGAAACGGGAATACGACGAAGTCATGCCGTGGGACCATTTGGACTATGCCGTTACAAAATCGTTTTTTGTTCGTCAGAATCAACTGGCCCATCAGGCGCAAACAACCCCGAATTGTCGGGAAAAATGTGCCGGATGCGGTGCAAATTGTTACGGGGAGGGAGTTTGTTTTGAAAAACATCCGCATAGTGTATGAAAAAAACGGTCGAATGCGTTTTATTTCCCATCTGGATATGAATCGTTTTTTTACCCGGATTCTTCGGAAAACCGAACTTCCGTGCTGGTATACCGAGGGGTACAACCGGCGGCTTTACCTGACATTCGCGCTGCCGCTTTCTCTCGGCTTCGAAAGCGAATATGAGGTGCTGGATTTTCGTTTGGAAGACGATGCCATTACTGCGGATGAGGTGAAAAGCAAATTGGAATCGGTACTTCCTCCCGGAATCGTTATCCGGAAAATCGGGGAGCCGATTCAAAAGGCCGCTCAAATCCGCAGTGCGTCCTATCGGGTTTTGCTTTTGCAGGGGGCAGACGAATCGGATCTGAAAGATTTTCTTTCATCCGATGAAATTCTCATCGAAAAGAAAAACAAAAAGAAACAGACTGTTGTTGAAAATGTTGCCCCGAAAATCATCCGATGGAACATTTCGCCTGAAAAAGAAAAGATTTGCCTGCATATCACCCTGCCGGCCGGTAACGAAACGGTCAATCCCTCGTTGTTCATGGAGGCTTTCTTTCAAAAATATCCGAATTCCCGCGTTCAAATGACGATTACACGCACCGGGATCTATGATGAGGACGGAACCTTATTTTTCTAAGAAAGCACGATCTGTCTATGTTTTGTTCTGATTTGTCTATACTTTTTTAACAGAATTTGTTATTCTTAAGGGGAAGGCAGAATACAAAATGCTTTAAATAATGATGATATCTTTATCATCAAATCATTGGAGGAATTTTCATGGCTAAATTACCGATTGGCATTCAGTTGTATTCCGTTCGGGATGCTCTGGAAAAAGATTTTGCCGGCACTTTAAAGGAACTCGGCAAAATGGGATACGACGCCGTTGAGTTTGCCGGGCTTGCAAATCATACCCCCGAACAGGTAAAGAAAATGTGCGCGGATGCCGGGGTTGTCCCGATTTCGGCCCATGTTGCCCGTGGGGTGATTATGCCGGATGTAGACGGTGTAATCGGAATGTATGCTGAAATCGGCTGCAAATTTATTGCCATTCCGTGGAGTGATGTGATTCCGGGTCATCCGGATTATCCGAAATTCCTGGAAGATCTTAAAACCATTTCGGATGCCTGCCATAAACATGGCATGGTCCTGTTGTATCACAATCACGATTTCGAATTCAAAAAAATCGATGGCAAGAACAAGCTGGACATTTTGTACAGTGATACCGATCCCTCGGTTCTGCAAACTCAGATTGACACCTGTTGGGCCAAGGTGGGCGGGGAAGATCCGACAAAATTTGTCCTCAAATATACCGGCCGTGCTCCGCTGGTTCATCTCAAGGACTTCGTTGGTTCCAAGAGTGCGAATATGTATGGTCTGATCGACGGCGGAAAAGCGGAAAGCGAAGAAGTACATCCGGATGTTCCGTTTGAACTCCGTCCGGTTGGTTACGGGATTCAGGATGTTCTTTCCATTCTGCATGCTTCCGAAAAGGCCGGTGCGCAGATGGTAATTGTTGAACAGGATCAACCTTCTCTCGGGAGAACTTCGATGGAATGCGCAAAACTCAGCATTGATTACATTAAAAATATTTATTAAAATAATTTCAAAAAGAGGAGTGTATCAATATGGCAGACAATATTCTGAACAGATTTGACGGTAACTATGAAGAAAAAGCTACCGCCGCTTCCAACAAAAAGGTAAAAGTCGGTATTATCGGTACCGGCTGGATTGCCGAAGCCCACATTCAGCAATACAAACAGATGGACGATGTTGAAGTCGTCGCTTTGGCTGATTTGGTTCCCGGCAAGGCTGAAGCGTTTGCAAAGAAGTTTGGTATTGAAGGTTGCAAATACTATCCGAGCCATAAGGAACTGATTGATGCCGGCGAAGTAGAGGCGGTTTCGGTTTGTACCTACAACTGCCAGCACGCGGAACCGACCATCTATGCATTAAATCATGGGGTCAATGTTATGCTGGAAAAACCCTTCACCGTTACTTTGGATGAAGCGGTGGCGGTTCGCAAGGCCGAAAAGGCCAGCGGCAAGATTCTGACCATCGGGTTCCAGCCGCG
>CAKSNI010000094.1 GCA_934476025.1 uncultured Eubacteriales bacterium
CTTTGTCAGCCCCTGTCTTGTAACCTATGTTTTACGATCCCGAAATCAGGGGTTCCGCTTCGGGATTACCGTTAGTAAAAAACTCGGCGGTGCTGTCCAGCGCAATCGTGCCAAACGGATTATTACGGCCGCTTTCCGGAACATTTGTCCGGAAATTGAGGGCGGTTATGAATTCTGCTTTGTAGCGCGGACCCGTATCCTTAGTATGAAAAGCACCGAAGTCGAGCGGGTTTTGCGTGCCCACCTCGCTAAGGCCGGTGTTTTCAGTGACAATTCATCATTATGAAACGATTTTTGATTCTTTTGATCCGTTTCTATCAGCGTTTTCTTTCCGGGCTGAAACGCCGCGGCTGCTGCCGATTTTACCCGACCTGCTCCTGCTATGCCGTTACGGCCATTGAAACACACGGAGCTTTGAAGGGGAGTTTGCTTTCTTTGTGGCGGATTCTGCGCTGTCAGCCGTTTTGCAAGGGAGGGTACGATCCGGTGCCCTTTCCGAAAAATCCAAAGAGAAAAAATAACCACATGAAAATGGATGGTGGATCATAAAATGAACTTTCTGCAACCCCTTTTTAATTTGATCAACCGGTATGTCTTTTCCTTTGTTCTTCGCTTTTTTATGACCCTTACCGGCGATCACTTTGCTTTTTCGATTTTCCTGTTCACCCTGGTGGTGAACCTTGTTTTGATTCCGCTGAGCATCAAATCGCAGAAATCGGCGGTTTCGCAAATTAAACTCAAACCGAAGATGGATGCCATCAAAAAGAAATACGGGGATGACCGTCAGAAGGTCAGCGCCGCAACCCAGAAACTGTATCAGGAAGAAAAAGTTTCCATGGGCGGCGGCTGCCTGCCGATGATCATTCGTCTGGTTCTGGTCATGGCGGTATATTATCTGGTGATTTCGCCCCTGACCTACCTGACAACCCTGAGCGCCGATTCCATTAAAGCGGCAATTGAAGGGCTGGCCCAGTCCAATAATTACCGGGCGGAGTTGCTGGTGGTTCAGGAAGCTCTGAAAAACGGCTCCGGAGAAATCTTTGAGGCTATCAAGAATATCCGCTTTGATTTCTTCGGTATTGATTTGACTCAGACTCCGCATTTTTCCATGAATTTTTCCCAGGTAACGGGAGAACAGCTGAAACTCTGGATCATTCCGTTTTTGGCCTTCGCCGCGGCAATGTTTTCCAGCGTTTTGTCCCTGCTTCAGCAAAAACGCATCAACCCCGATGCGCCGAATATGGCCGGGATGATGCTGACTATGCCGATTCTTTCCCTGGTGATCGCTTTCAGCGCACCGGCCGGCCTCGGCTTTTACTGGGCTTGCTCCAGCTTGATCGGGGGAGTGATCCAGGCGCTGGTTCAGGAATTTTACGGCCCCAGCAAAATGGTGGCAAAGGAACAGATGAAATCGGTGCTTGCCTTGTCGGAAAAAGAAAAGAAGGTTCGCGCCGTGCGGACCGAACAAGAACAGCCGTAATTACGGTTCTGTCAGGAGGGTATTGTCTTGATTAAAGAAGCCATCGGCGTTGCCGACACCATAGAAGAAGCAAAAGAGGCTGCTCTTTTGCAGTTGAATGTCGGGGATGACGCAGACGTTGAATTTGAAGTCCTTGCGTTCCCGAAAAAGAAAACGCTCGGCCTTTTCGGCGGCAGCAAAGCGGAAGTAAAGGTTTCCGTAAACCTGCCGGATGAAAAACCGGCTGCACGAAGAAAACCGGAAAAACCGGCTGCGGAAAAACCCAAAAAAGAGGTGCGCCCGGTTCATCCGGCTGCGAAAACCGAAAAAACCGAAAAGGCGGAAAAACCGGCTAAAACCGAACCGGTTGAAAAAGCTGCGGCTCCGGAAGCACCGGTTCGCAAAGAAGAACTGCCCTACGGCCCGGCGGTGGATGTGGCGGAAATCGCGGCGGATACTCCGGCCGGCAGAGCCTGCGCCTATTTGCAGGAAATTCTGAAAGGGCTTCAGTGTACCGGCCTGGAAATCAAGGTCGCTCAACGGGAAGGTGGCGCGATGGTTTGCCTTTCCGGGGAGAAAACCGGGATTCTGATCGGCCGCCGCGGAGAAACGCTGGATGCGCTGCAGTATCTGTGCAGCCTGGCAGCCAACAACGGGAACGGATATTATAAAATTACGCTGGATGTCGGCAACTATCGGGAAAAACGCGAAGCAACCCTGACCGCTTTGGCTAAACGGGTTTGTGCCAAGGCAATCGCCACCGGCAGAAGCCAGTCACTGGAACCGATGAACCCCTATGAACGCCGGATTATCCATACGGCGGCGCAGGCGGTGGAAGGCGTTACCTCCAACTCGGTGGGAGAAGGTACCCGCCGTCACATTGTGATTTATCCGCAGGGGGGAGTCCGTCGGGATTTCCGCGGAGGGTTTGACCGGGAACGCCGCGGCTTCCGCAATGATCATCGGGATCGTCGCCCGGCTTCATCCAATCGTGTCGCTCCGGCCGATCGTTCTCCGAAGCAGGATAATGCGGAATTGCCGTTATACGGGAAAATTAAATAAACATTCTTTCGGCGCTGTACGGTGTTTGAAAAGGAAAAGCTGCAAAAGCTCATGCTTTTGCAGCTTTTTTTTGCCTCTTTGAAAAATGAATTTTGGGAAAAGCGTTCTCTTTTTATAACCGGACAGTATTTTCTTGGACGGGCCGGTGAAAAAACATTGTTCGGGTGAAAAGAGGAGCGAAACCGCATTGGCCGGGGATTCGGTAAAATCCGCAGAGCGGATGCCTCTTCGACCTTGCGGGAGTCGAACCGTCGGCCGTTTTGCTGTTTTCGGGCAAAACGGGGAAACGAATCGTGCGTGAAATCGTTTCGGGTAAAGAAAAAATTATTGGCAGGCATGGGAAACAAAGTCGGCAAAGATGCGCCGGCTGTTTTCATCCTTTGGGGAAAATTCCGGGTGCCACTGAATGCCCCAGACCCACTTTTTCCCCGGCAGCCAGGCGGCCTCCACCAAACCGTCCTGACTGATTGCTATTTCCCTGAGGGGTTCGGCAAGCCGACAAACGGCCTGATGGTGATAGCTGTTTACACCGATTTCCCGAACTTCGAGAAGTTTTTCAAGGGGCGAACCCGACACCGTTGTTACCCGGTGAACCGCCCGGTCATAGGGCGGTGTCATACAGTGGGAGATCGGACCGGGATGCTGGGTGGGCAAATCCTGATAAAGGGTGCCGCCCAAAAACACATTCAAAAACTGCAGCCCCCGGCAAATGCCGAGAACCGGCAGATCGGCCGAGAGGGCTTCCTCCAAAATCAGTTGCTCCATGCGGTCCCGCTGAGGGCAGGTTTCCCCGCATTGCGGCAGAGGAGCTTCTCCGTAAAGCTGCGGGGAAATATCCTGACCGCCGGTGAGCAGGATTCCGTCGCAAAGATGAAGCAACCGATGGATTTCTGCGGGGTTGTCGGTCAACGGAAAAACAATCGGGGTGGCTCCGGCTTTTTGTAAACCGTTCAGATAACCCGGCAGCATCCAGTAGGAATGCCGGGCCGAATCGACCAATGGCACAACGCCGATGATCGGTGAAGGCATGAAACAATCCTCCCTTTCCAAAAACGAAAATGCAGCCGGCGGACAACCGGCGGGAGCCGAATGGCCGTGGGCGATTTCGGCTTTCGTGTTCAGCATTGACGAATACGGACAAACGGCGCCCCGAAAAGCCGGAACGCCGTTGTTCTGGTGTCCATTATAACATCCAAGTTCCGAAAAAGCAAGAGTTGTTCGGAGTTTTGCCAAAAAATCGCAGATTCCCATGAGCCCTGACAGAAAGAATCGGGAAATGTTTGGAAAGAATGGGATGGAAAGCACTTACATACCAAAAGACTGGAAAAGACTGGTTGGACGCTAAAATACAAAAAATAGCGGTTTTTACCATTGTTATTCAGGCAGGTCTATGGTAGAATGAGAAAAACTGACGGCATAGTCAGCCGAAATTTAACACTTTGCACAAAAGAAGGAGTTGGGAATTATGGTAAAACACTTATCCAAAGCGTTTGCCCGGAAGTGGATCAGTGCTTTTTGCACTGTGATCCTTCTTGTAACGGCAGTAGTCCTGCCGCTTTCCCTTATGGCAGGGGCCGAATCAATGACGGTCGGCGATAACGAAACCGTTACCTTTACCTTTGCCGAAGGGGAGGGGACCTATACCAATGGCCTCGCGGAGGATGACATCGGGTATGCCTCCTGGGCGCTCGGCCGCTCGCCGGAAGACGGCGGAATGATCCGGATGCGGTATACGAACAATGCCCGATGGCTTGAACAGGGCGGCCTGCGTCTGAATCAGGGCGGCAAGTTCTATGACCTGACCCCGAACACTACCTATACCATGAGCCTGCGCCTTCGCGTGAAGAGTGCTCCGGCCACCCGGTCGGATGTGCTTGATGACAACCGCACGGCTTCTCTGAAAATCGGGTACGGTTTCAAGGCGAATAAATCCACCGACGATAACCCGATCAATCAAATGAACCGCAGCCTGTTCCGGGTGCTGACGGCTCAATACGAAGCTCAGGAATTTGCTGCAGAGGACTCTTTCGGTTCCTATAACTTCCCGGTAGGGGATGAGTGGCATACCCTGACCTATGTGTTCCGCACGCCGGGTGATCTGGGCGGCGGCTCTCCGGCGCTGGGCTTTTACGGTGAAAGATTCTACGGTACCTGGGTGGATATTGATGATGTTACGGTTACCAAACTTTCCGCCGATACCGGTGCGGTGATTGTTCGGGATGATTATTCCGGCAAAAACAAAGTGTTGACCGGCAAAATCGGGGAAACCGTTATTCTTCCCACGGCGGAAGAAATGGCGGAATCGGCCAAAGAGGAATCCCACACCTTCCAGGGGTGGTATACCGATGAAGCCCGGAAAAAACCGGCGGAAAATCTGACCTTTGCGGCAGAACAGAAAACCGTTTACGGCGCCTGGAATGCCGAAGTAAAGATTGAATTTATCAATACACTGGACAATTCGGTTTACACTACCGTATCCGGTCGGCCCGGTGAAACGGTTGCCATGCCGAAGGATCTCGAAGATACCGAAACCCAGTGGTTCGGCGGTTGGTACACCACCCCGGGCTATACCCAAAAGTATACCGATACCACCTTCGGCTATAACAACATTCAATTGTATTCCCGTTATGTGGATAAGCAGGAAGCAACCAAATGGGTCTATAC
>CAKSNI010000095.1 GCA_934476025.1 uncultured Eubacteriales bacterium
CTTCCTGGAAAAAACCGCGGTGGACTGGCTGAATTCCGGCGTAGAAACGCTGGCCGATGCCGAACGGAAAATGGAAGAGGCCACCCGGGAAGAAATTTGTTATAAAATTGTTCGAAGCGCCTTCGGGTTGACCCATAAGCCCACTCCGACCGAACTTTCCAACGCCCGTCTTTGGGTGGAAACCTACGGATTTGACCGGGAAATTCTGGAAAAAGCCTACAACATCTGCATTGACACCACCGGTTCTTATTCCGCCGCCTATATTAAAAAAATTCTGGAAAGATGGCACCGGGACGGCGTAAAAGCCGCAGCCGACATCCAAACCGAAAAGAAGCCGGCTGCCAAAAAGGGCGATTACGCTTCTTACGACCGTGAACTGATCGATCGCCTTTTGAATTCGGAGGACTGAAATGGGATACGATAAAGAGATCATTGCCAAAGCCTTTTCCGTTAAAGAAGAAGAATGCGAAAAAGCCCGGGCGGCCTATTATGCGGCCCTGAAAAAGGCCAAAGAAAACTCTCCCCGCCTGGTTCGCATTGAGCAGGAGCTTTCCCAAATCGGAGCGCAGATCCTGCTGCTCGGGTTGAGCGGAGATCAGGCAGGGCTGAAAGCCGCCCAAAAAAACAGCGAAGCCCTGGCTTCCGAAAAGCGGGAAATTCTGCAAAAGGCCGGCCTTTCCGAAAAGCCGATTCTCTGCCGGAAATGCCAGGATACCGGCCGCTGCAACAACCGACTTTGTACCTGTATTACCGAAATTGCCAAACAGCTGACCCTGGCCCAGTGTGAAAAGTTCATGCCGCTGAGCGAATGCGGGTTTGACCGCTTTTCGCTGGCGTATTATCCACCCGAATGCCAGAAAAAAATGGAAAAGAATTTGGAATTCTGCCGCCGGTATGCCGAGCAGTTTTCCCCTTTGAGCACCAATATTCTCATGTTGGGAAAAAGCGGCCTTGGCAAAACTTTTTTGTCCCTTGCCATCACCCGCACGGTGATTGATGCCGGTTACGGCGTGATTTACGGCTCGGCACAGGATTTATTCCGCAAAGCGGAAAACGAGCACTTTTCCTTCGGCGGAACCTCTCCGGAACTGGACCGGTTGCTTTCCTGCGATCTGTTGGTCATTGATGACCTCGGAACCGAACTGAAAACCGCCTTCAATACCTCCCTGCTGTATAATATTGTCAACACCCGTCTGCTGCAAAAGCGGCCGACCGTCATCAATACCAATCTGACCTTTGCAGAACTGGAAGAACGCTATTCCGCCCGGATTACCTCCCGTTTTGTGGGGGAATATGAAATGCGTTCCTTTGTGGGAACCGATATCCGCCAGCAAAAGGCGATGGAACGCCTAAAAAAAGATTCCTGAGCCGCTTTTCAAACAAGAATCAGCCGCTCCCCCGAAAGCAGGGCAGCGGCCGATCCGAAAATTTCCTAATCAGGAAACCTTATTTTTTTACGCCGCCGCTTCCGGCAGCAATCGCATTTTTGTGAATTTGTTCCATCCGCCGGTCCAGCACGGCACTGATGGCTGCGCATTCGTTCATTTCCGCCTGTGCCTCCGGTGTGAGAATCGTATCTTTTTTATACCGGATTTTATGTTCCAGGCTGGCCCACCAGTCCATGGAAATGGTACGGAACTGGACTTCTACCTTCATCGGCTTTTTCTGATCATGCAGAAAAATCGGAATTTCCACAATGAGATGCAAACTGCGGTACCCGTTTTCCTTTGGATTTGCAATATAGTCTTTCTTTGTAATCAGGCGGATATCATCCTGATTCAAAAATGCCTGAGAAAGCATATAGATATCCGACGGAAAGGCACAGATTACCCGTACCCCGGCAATATCAAACAGATTTTGCTCGATGCTCTCGGGGGTCACGGCAATCCCCTTCCGGTTGCATTTTTCCAGAATGCTTTCCGGCGATTTCAGACGGGTTTTGATGGTTTCAATCGGATTGCGGTCGTATTGCAGCGACAGTTCCTCATTGAGGACATTGAATTTGGTGGAAACTTCCATCATAGCGCAGCGATAATATGCCATCAATTCCCGATAGGGCATGGTATATTCCATAGCTCTTTGTTTTAAATCGGTTTCGGTGAAAGTGGAAAGAACCAGTTTTTCCAACGGTCTTTTGAGTTGTGCCATTTTGTTCATTCTCCTATCTGCTTTTCAGTATAGCCAACCCGTTTGCAAATAGCAATAGACAAATCGTTAAATTTTTCCGAGTTTTGATTTCCGCCGTTTTGATGCGGTGATTTTTCAACTACCCCGGGCTTTTTGCCCAACGAAAGGAGCCATTTATGAATTTTTTCGAAGAACTGAACCAATTTGACCGGGAGGTCGCCGCTGCCTGTTCGGACGAACTGCGGCGTCAACAGCACAACATTGAGTTGATTGCCTCGGAAAACATTGTTTCCCGGGCGGTGTTGTTGGCCGCCGGCGGCGTTCTCACCAACAAGTATGCCGAAGGCTATCCGGGAAAACGGTACTACGGCGGCTGCCAATATGTGGACGTTGTAGAAGAGATTGCCCGTTCCCGTGCCAAAAAGCTGTTCGGGGCCGAACACGCCAATGTGCAGCCCCACAGCGGTGCCAATGCCAATCTGGCGGTATTTTTCGCCCTGTGCGAACCGGGCGACACCGTTATGGGCATGAATCTGCAGCAGGGGGGTCATCTCTCCCATGGTTCGCCGGTCAACATTTCGGGCAAATATTTTCACATCGTTCCCTACGGGGTTGATCCCGTAATCGAAACCATTGATTATGACGAAATGGAGCGCATCGCCCTGGAATGCAGGCCGAAAATGATCATTGCCGGAGCCAGTGCCTATTCCCGTATCATTGATTTTGCCCGCTGCCGGGAAATTGCCGACCGGGTTGGGGCTTACCTGATGGTGGATATGGCCCATATTGCCGGGTTGGTTGCCGCCGGGCTTCACCCCTCTCCGGTTCCCTATGCCGATGTGGTTACCTCCACCACCCATAAAACCCTTCGCGGCCCGAGAGGCGGTTTGATTCTTTGCAAAGAAAAATACGCCAAAGCCATTGATAAAGCGGTATTTCCGGGCACGCAGGGCGGGCCTCTGATGCACATCATTGCCGCCAAGGCCGTTGCTTTCGGCGAGGCGTTGACGCCGGAGTTCCGGGCCTATCAGCAGCAAATCCGCAACAACGCTGATGCCCTGGCCGCTGCCCTGATGGCCAGAGGAATCCGGCTGGTTTCCGGCGGAACCGATAACCACCTGATGCTTCTGAATTTAACCGATACCGGCATCACCGGAAAAGAACTGGAAAAGCGGTTGGATGAAGTTCATATTACCGCCAACAAAAACACCGTCCCCGGCGAAACCCAAAGTCCCTTCGTTACCAGCGGTCTGCGGGTCGGCACACCGGCCGTCACCACCCGAGGATTCCGTGAACCGGAAATGGAACAGATTGCCGGCTTTATTGCCGATTCCATCACGGACTTTGAGGGCAACAAAGACCGCATTTTCTCGGAAGTTACCCAGCTTTGCCGGCGCTTCCCGATTTATGAATCCGTAGGAAGGTGAGTACCATTATGAAAACTGATATAGAAATCGCCCAGGGCTGTCGGATGCTGCCCATCGGGGAGATTGCCGCAAAAGCCGGAATTCCCGATGAAGATCTGGAACCATACGGTCGGTACAAAGCTAAGGTTTCTCTTTCTCTTCTTCAAAAAAGGGCCGAAAAGAAGCCCGGAAAGCTCATTTTGGTCACGGCCATTACCCCCACTCCGGCAGGCGAAGGAAAAACCACCACCTCCATCGGATTGGCGGACGGTCTTGCCCGAATCGGGAAAAAGGTGATGGCGGCACTGCGTGAACCGTCCCTCGGCCCGGTTTTCGGCATCAAAGGCGGTGCCGCCGGCGGAGGATACGCGCAGGTGGTCCCGATGGAGGATATCAATCTGCATTTCACCGGTGATTTTCATGCCATTACCGCCGCCAATAACCTTTTGGCTGCCATGTTGGACAATCACATCAAGCAGAGCAACGAACTCGGCATCGATCCGCGCAAAATCACCTGGAAGCGCTGCGTCGATATGAACGATCGGCAGCTGCGTTTTCTGGTTGACGGTTTAGGGGGCCCGGCCAACGGCTTCCCCCGGGAGGACGGCTTTGATATCACCGTCGCCAGCGAAGTCATGGCGGTTTTGTGTTTGAGCCGCTCCCTTTCGGATTTAAAGGAGCGTCTGGCCCGAATTATTGTTGGATACACCTATGACGACCAACCGGTCACCTGCCGGGATTTGAAGGCGCAGGGAGCCATGACTGCCCTCTTGAAAGAGTCTCTGCAGCCGAATCTCGTACAGACTTTGGAGGGAACCCCCGTTTTGATTCACGGAGGGCCGTTTGCCAACATTGCCCACGGATGCAATTCCCTTCTCGCCACAAAAATGGCCCTTACCCTTTCGGACTACACCGTCACCGAAGCCGGTTTCGGTGCAGATCTCGGGGCTGAAAAATTTTTGGATATCAAATGCCGGGCAGCCGGTCTGGTTCCGGATGCGGTGGTTTTGGTGGCCACCGTCCGGGCTTTGAAAATGCACGGAGGGCTGAGCCGAACGCAGCTTGATAAGGAAAACACCGCCGCTTTGCTGCGCGGGCTTCCCAATTTGCTCCGCCACGTCCGGAATATCAAAAACAGCTACGGACTGCCCTGTGTGGTTGCGATCAACCGGTTTCCCACCGACACCGATCAGGAAATCAAATGCATTGAAGAAAAATGCCTGGAACTGGGGGTTCGTGTGGTTCTTTCCGATGTTTGGGCAAAAGGCGGACAAGGCGGTGAAGCCCTGGCCCGGGAAGTGGTCGATCTGTGCGAAAAGGAACAGCCGCAGTTCTCCTACGCTTATGAAGACTCTCTTTCCATCCCCGAAAAAATCGATGCGGTTGTCCGCAAGGTATATGGCGGTGAGGGAGTAAATTTCACCCCCGCCGCGCAAAAACAGATCGATCGGCTGACACAGCTCGGATATCAATCTCTGCCGGTTTGCATTGCCAAAACACAATACAGTTTCTCCGATAATCCGACTTTGCTGGGCGCACCGGAGGGATTCCGGATTACGGTGCGCAATGTCCGCATCTGTGCCGGCGCCGGTTTTATTGTCATTCTGACCGG
>CAKSNI010000096.1 GCA_934476025.1 uncultured Eubacteriales bacterium
TTCCGATACGGAGTATGCAGCACCGCTTCCCGGGCCGTTTTTTCCCCTAACAGAACCTGATAGGACGAAGCGGTGATTTCTTTTTTGCGAATGCCGTATCCGCTGGTGGAATTGCCCTGCGGATCCAAATCGGCAAGCAGAACCTTTTTTCCGGCAATTCCGAGAGCCGAAACCAAATTGACGGCCGTGGTGGTTTTCCCGACGCCGCCTTTCTGATTCACAACAGCAATGATCTTACCCAAGGTTTTCCCTCCCGGAGAAAAAATATATATTTCATTATACCAAACCGTTCGGAAAAGTACAATCCCAAATTCCGAAAAAACGAAAAAAAGAAAAAACGGTCGAGATCAACCGTTCTTTCTCTGTTCATAAAGTAAATCGCTCAGACGGGCCAGTTGTTCGAGATTCAGCGTTTCCCCCCGAACGGTTTCCGGGCAGCCGAGCTGACGGATGGCCGCCGCCACAACCGGCTTATCGATTCCCAGAGTGTGGGAAGCCGAATTGAGCAGCGTTTTCCTCCGTTCGGCAAAGCAGGCGCGCACCGTTTCAAATAAAAACGCTTCGCTGCGTACCGTTACCGCCGGAGTTTTCCGAAGCGTCAGCCGGATCACGGCAGAATCCACCTTCGGCGGCGGAACAAAAGCCGATCTCCCGACTCCGAAAAGGATCTGCGGTTCGGCATAATAGGACACCGCCGCGCTGATTGACCCGGCCGCCCGGGTTCCCGGAGCGGCGCAAAGCCGGTCAGCCGCTTCCTTTTGCACCATAACCGTCAGGCTTTCCACCGAAAGACGGCTCTCCAGCAGCCGCATCAGAATCGGCGAAGTAATATAATAAGGCAGATTGGCACATACCACCACCCGGGAGCAACCGGAAAATTCCTCCCGGATCAGCGCGGCCAGGTCGGTTTTCATCACATCGGAAAAATGCACCCGGACATTTTGATAGTCGGCAAGGGTTTCCTTTAAAACCGGTTCCATCCGTCGATCCAGTTCCACCGCTACCACCCGGTTGGCCACCTCGGCACAGGCGGCCGTCAGTACCCCGAAGCCGGGGCCGATTTCCAGCACACCGGTTTGCCCGTCAGCACAGCTTTCCGCCATACGCGGACAGACGGTCGGATCAATCAGAAAGTTCTGCCCGAGGGATTTTTTCAGGGCAATTCCATGCCGCCGCAACAAATTTTGTACCGTTTGAAGATTTGCCAGATCCATGCGTATTCCCGCCTCCTGTTTGTTTTTTGATTATACAGGAAAACGCCCGGTTTTTCAACCAATTTATAAAAAAGAGCAACGCCGCTTTCAAAAAAGCCGAAAGCGGCGCCGAAAGAGGGAGAAAAAGCAAACGGAACGCTTTCTTATTCTCCAAACAAATCCTTGATTTTGGAAAAGAATTTCTTCCTCTTTTTATAGTTATTTTCCCCGACACTGTCATCAAATTCGCGCAAACGCTCTTTTTGCGACCGGGAAAGATCCCGCGGAACTTCCACAACAACCTTGACATACTGATCTCCGTTGCCGCTGTAATTCAGGCGTTTAATCCCCTTTCCGCGGAGTTTGAACTCATCTCCGGGTTGGGTGCCTTCGGGAATATTGAATTTCACCCGTCCATCCAGAGTCGGCACGGTAACTTCCGCCCCCAATGCCGCCTGAGCAAAGGTAATCGGCAATTCACAGTAAACATCATACCCTTCCCGTTCAAAAATCGGGTGCGGGCGAACCGAAACCGTGATATGAAGATCCCCCGACGGGCCGCCGTTGACCCCGGCATCGCCGCCGCCGCGAACATTCAGAATCTGACCGTCGTCAATCCCGGCCGGAATATCCACCGTTTTCTGCAGAACCACCCGTTTCCGGCCTTTTCCGCCGCAGACCCGGCAGGGGCGATCAATGATTTTCCCGGTTCCCCGGCACTGACTGCAGGCCGCCTGGGTCTGGATAGTTCCGAAGGGAGTCCGCTGAGCGGTGGTCACCCGGCCGCTGCCGTGACAATTGGGGCAGGTTTTGGGCGTGCTTCCCTTTTCGGCACCGGTACCGCCGCATTCTTCACAGGTTTCAATTCTCGTGGTACGGATTTCTTTTTTGCAGCCTTTGGCGGCTTCTTCAAACGAAATCGTAACATTGGCAGCGGTATCGCTTCCGCGTTGGGGGGCGTTCGGATTGGAACGCCGCGAACCGCCGAAGCCGCCCCCGAAGAAGGAACTGAAGATATCGCCGAAATCCACATCTCCGCCAAATCCGTCGTATCCGCCGGTCCCCGAAGCACCGGCCCCGTAATTCGGATCCACTCCGGCATGGCCGAACTGATCATACCGGGCCCGCTTTTCCCGATCGGACAGAACTTCATAGGCTTCATTGACCTCTTTGAAATTCTTTTCCGCCTCGGCATCCCCCGGGTTTAAATCCGGATGATATTTTTTGGCCGCTTTTCGGTAGGCCTTTTTCAGGTCCTCATCCGAAACGGATTTATCGACCCCGAGTACTTCATAATAATCTCTTTTTTCTTCAGCCAAAGCGACACTCTCCTAAGTAACGACAAAAAGGCCGGACCAAAGCCCGATTGCCCTTTTGTCTGCATTTTCCGGGTAAAAGGTTGCCTCCGGTTCCGGCGGTGTGCCGCCGGAACCGGAGATTCAACCGATCAGTTTTTCTTGTCATCGACATCGGTGAAATCGGTGTCATAGACATTGCTCTTATTTTCTCCGCCTTCATTCGCAGCCTGCTGGCCCTGCTGAGCCTGCTGAGCCGCGGCGGCCTCTTTATACACCTTTTCGCTTACCGCAAAAATTTCTTTCTGCAGAGCTTCCTGTTTGGCCTTAATGGCTTCCACATCGGTACCTTTGAGGGCTTCTCTCAGAGCCTCTTTGGCCGTCTGAATTTTCTGTTTTTCTTCTTCGGTAATCTTATCGCCGAAGTCATTGACGGTTTTTTCGCTCTGATAAATCATCTGATCGGCGTTGTTGCGAAGATCCACTTCCTCCCGACGCTTTTTGTCTTCCGCTTCAAACTGCTGGGCATCCTTCACTGCTTTATCGATATCATCCTTCGACATATTGGTGCTGGAAGAAATGGTGATGGACTGTTCTTTTCCGGTACCGAGATCCTTCGCCGAAACATGAACAATCCCGTTGGCATCGATATCGAAGGTAACTTCGATCTGCGGGATTCCACGGGGAGCCGGAGCAATGCCGTCCAGATGGAACACACCGAGCTGTTTATTATCCCGGGCAAATTCCCGTTCACCCTGCAGAACGTTGACTTCGACGGAAGTCTGGTTGTCCGCGGCGGTGGAGAATACCTGGCTCTTATGAGTCGGGATGGTGGTATTGCGTTCAATAATTTTGGTGGATACGCCGCCCATGGTTTCAATTCCGAGCGACAGCGGAGTTACATCCAGCAGCAGCATTCCCTTAACATCGCCGCCGAGAACACCGCCCTGCAGAGCCGCACCGATGGCAACGCATTCATCCGGGTTGATGCCCTTGAAGGGTTCTTTGCCGATAAAGTTCTTCACTGCTTCCTGAACTGCCGGAATCCGGGAAGAACCGCCGACCATCAGTACCTTGTTGATTTCGGATTTATCGAACCCGGAATCGGAAAGAGCCTGACGAACCGGACCCATGGTTGCTTCTACCAAATCGGCTGTCAATTCATTGAATTTAGCCCGGGTCAGCGTGTGTTCAAAGTGTTTCGGACCGTTGGAATCCGCCGAAATAAACGGCAGGTTGATTTCCGCGGTGGTCATGCCGGAAAGGTCGATTTTTGCCTTTTCAGCCGCTTCTTTCACCCGCTGCATCGCACGGTTATCGCCGAAAAGGTCAATTCCCTGTTCATCCCGGAAGGTTTTGACAATATAGTCCATAATCCGTTTGTCGAAGTCATCGCCGCCCAGACGGTTGTTACCGGCGGTCGCTTTCACTTCCTGAACGCCGTCGCCCATTTCAATGATCGAAACATCGAAGGTACCGCCGCCCAGGTCATATACCATAACCTTCTGGTCGTCCTCTTTATCAATCCCGTAAGCCAGCGCAGCCGCAGTCGGTTCGTTGATAATCCGTTTTACCTCCAGCCCGGCAATTTTACCGGCGTCTTTGGTCGCCTGACGCTGAGCGTCGGTAAAGTAGGCCGGAACGGTAATAACCGCTTCGGTAACCGGCTGGCCGAGATAACTTTCGGCATCGGCTTTCAGTTTCTGCAGAATAATGGCGGAAATTTCCTGCGGAGTATAGCTTTTTCCGTCAATGGTAACGGTGTGGGAAGTCCCCATTTCCCGTTTAATGGAACTAATGGTACGATCCGGGTTGGTAATGGCCTGCCGTTTGGCAATCTGACCGACCATACGCTCACCGGTTTTGGAGAAGGCCACCACACTCGGAGTGGTTCTGGCCCCTTCGGCATTCGCAATTACGACCGGTTCTCCGCCTTCCATAACTGCCACACAAGAGTTGGTTGTTCCAAGGTCAATTCCGATAATTTTTCCCATAAATAAGATCTCCTTTAATCTCTCAATCACAAATTTTCTATATAAAAACGGTCAGTTCGCAACCTTCACCATGGCGGTGCGGATTACGGTATCTCCGATTTTATAGCCCTGTCGTAAAACTTCGACGATTTCATTTTCGCCGTATTGATCATTTTCCTCATGCATCACCGCTTCGTGAACACTCGGATCGAACGGTTCGCCGGCTTTGGCCAATTCGGTCAGCCCCAGCTTTTCGGGAAGTGCGGAAAACTGTTTGACAATCAGTTCAATGCCTTTCAGATATTCCTCACTCTTCGGATCGGCTTTGGCCGCGTGTTCCAGATTATCAAAAATCGGAAGCAATTCCCGAACCACCGATGACTTGGCGTATTCCGCCACACTCAGGCGTTCGCGTTCGGTTCTTTTTTTATAGTTATCAAATTCCGCCGCTGTGCGGAGCAACCGATCCTTTGCCTCCTCGATTTCCGCCCGAGCCTGCTGCAGATCGTCCGCCAGCTTCTGGGCTTCGGCGTCTTTCTTCGGTTTTTTCTCCGCTTTAGGCGCTTTTGCGCCTTCAGCTGCCTTTTCAGCCGCCTGTTTCTTTACCTGTTCTGCCACTTTTTAACCCTCCATATCGTTCATATTCAAATCCGTGTAATCGCTGAGCCGTTTGGCAA
>CAKSNI010000097.1 GCA_934476025.1 uncultured Eubacteriales bacterium
TACGATATATCCGAAGCGTACAAGTCTAGGCACTCAATAGGATTGAACCGCCGCGTACTAAACGGTACGCACGGTGGTGCGAGAGGCCGGCTGCTCAACGAATGGGCAGCTTCCTACCCGATTTGCAAAAAATTCAGTGCTCCGGGAAAATCCGCCGCCAAAGAGGGGTAAGCAGCAGGCCGACTGTACAGGCCGCAGCTTCGCCGGCACCGACACTCAGTGCCGAAAGAAAAAAGACCCGGAAGGAAAATGCGCCGCTGTACAGCGTGAGTTCCATGCCGATGATCCCGGCGTTGATGAGGACGGGGCAGAGCGCCGAGAGAACCGGGTAGCCCTTGAAGCGGATCCGGCGGAACAAAAAGGAAAGCAGAGCGGAAAACAGGGTTGCCAGGGTTCCGAAAATCAGATCCAGCGGCAGAAAAGAGGCCAGATTGGTCAGCAGGCACCCGACCGTCAACCCCCATATCGCCGCCGGGCAAAAGGCCGGTAAAATCGTCAAAATTTCCGAAACCCGGCATTGCAGCGCCCCGAAGGTAAGGGGGGCAAGGATCAGCGAGAGAACGGTATAAACGGCCGCAATCAGGGCGGCAATCACCACGGAACGAAGTTGTTTTTTCATCAAAAATCACCTTTTTTCGACAAAACACGCCCCGGTGAAAAAGGCGTGCCTGCCGTAGTTTTCTTTTTTGTCAGGATTTTACGAACTGACAACCGCCGCACGGTGTCGGCGGATTTTTTTTACTCGAAACGGCCGAAAAAGCCGGAGAGTGCGAAAAAATTATTCCCGGAAGTGCCGGGTATAATACCCCACAGCCAGGGCGTCACACCGTTCGTTTTCGGGGTGACCGTTGTGCCCCTTGACCCAGCAAAGGGTGACCCGGTGGCGATCGAACAGTCGAAGAATTTCTTCCCATAAATCGGCATTTAAGGCCGGCTTTTTGTCTTTTTTGCGCCAGCCGTTTTGCTGCCAGGACTTGGCCCACCCTTTGGTCAGGGCATCGCACAGATATTTGGAATCGGTGGTCAGCACCACTTCACAGGGTTCTTTGAGAGCCGAAAGCGCCGCAATGGCGGCCATGAGTTCCATGCGGTTGTTGGTGGTTTGCCGTTCACCGCCGGAAAGTTCCTTTTCCGCCCCGTTATAACGCAGTACCGCGCCCCAGCCGCCCGGGCCCGGATTGCCGGAACAGGCGCCGTCGGTAAAGATTTCTACCCGTTTCACGCTCAGTACCTGCGGTAACAACCGACAACCTTTCCGAGAATGGACGGATTCTCGGGGTAAATCGGCGAATAGTCCGGGTTTTCCGGCAGAAAAACCACCCGGCCGTTTTGGATGGACAGGCGTTTGACGGTGGCTTCGTCACCATCCATTCCGATGACAATATCGCCGTTTTTGGCAACGGCATCCTGATCGGCAATCACCAGGTCGCCGTCGAGAATGCCGGCATCCCGCATGGAAAGCCCTTGCACCCGCAGGGCGAACAGCCCCCGGGAATCCCGGGCCGGGTAGGGAATGTAATCTTCGATCTGTTCCACCGCCAGAATCGGCTGACCGGCCGTTACCCGACCGATGATCGGGACCCGGGCGGCCGAAAAGGTGTCGTCAATCCGGATGGAACGGGAAGAATGGCTGCTGTCGCGCCGGATGTACCCGCCTTCCTCCAGAATGTCCAGAATTTTATGAACCGAAGAGGTTGATTTGATCCGACAGTCCCGGCAGATTTCCCGGATGGTCGGGGGGCAGCCTTCGTCAATTGCCTGAACCAGATAGCGATAAACCGCTTCCTGTTTTTCGTTCAGCCCCGGTCGTTCCATCTCTTCGCCTCCTAACATTTCATGGTTTCTTTTCTATTTTATCATGCTTTTGCCGGTAAATCAAGACCGCGGCGCAAATAATCTCCTTGATTCCGTAGGCCAGCAAAAGAATCGCGAACAAAATCCGCAGCCATTTTCCTCCGAGAAACCGCGAAAGAAGCATTCCGAGCACTGCGCCGGGCAACCCGCCCGCAACCATAAAGCCCACCGTTTTCAGGACAATTTGCCGGCGAAACGCATAAATACAAACGGCGGTCAGCCCAATGGGCAAAAAGAAAAGCAGATTGATTCCCTGGGCCGCCAGTTGATCCGCTCCGGTAAAAACCGTCAGATAAATCAGCAGGACCGCTCCGCCTCCCAGCCCCATTCCACCGATCACGCCGGAACAAAAACCGGCCAGAATGGCCACGATACTCATACGCCCAACAACCTCAGCGCCGCCCAAAGACAAAAAATCCCGAAAATCCCCCGGAGCCAATGAGAAGCGATCTTTTTCAGCAGAATCGTACCGCAGGCCGAACCGATCATTCCGGCCGGCAGGTAGGGTAAAACCGCCGAGGGGTTGACCCGGCCGGTTGCCCAGTACAGCCCGGCGCTGAGCAGCGTAATCGGAAGAATCACTCCGACCGCGTTTGCGTGTGCCCGCTTTTGGGAAAGCCCGGTTTGGGTCAGGGCCCGAACCGCCACCAGCCCTCCGCCGGCTCCGAATAAACTGTTGATCAGGCCGATGGCCATCCCCCAGGCGGCACATAGGGCCTCTTTTTTCCGAATTTTCATTCAAAATCACCGCAAATAGTATGCCCGGCCGGTGAAATCTTTTTCGTATTTGAAAAAATATTGCCTGCGCGGACGGAAAATGAAGGAAAATGACGCTTATTTGCAAATAATCTCTCTATCTTCCATTGAAAAACCCGCCCTTCTATTGTATAATGAAGCAAAATCGGGAGGGGGAGAGAGTGTGCGGTGCTTTTGTTTTGATCTCAGTAAAACCTTCAAAGTTTCCTATTTCGGCGAGGAACGCTTCTCGCCGCTGCGCAGCAATCTGACCCGAATTCCGCAGGAACTGATCCTGTATTTTGTATCGGAAGGGTCACTGACGGTGGAGGAAGGCTCCGAAACCGTTATCCTGAAAGCCGGGGATGTCCATATTTTCCGTCCCTTTGTGCTGCAGCGCCCGGTGTCGGCCAACAAATGCCGGTATTTTTATGTGCATATCGATCTGGATTCGGTGCGGATGGTGGATAAAACGGCGGCCGAACTGGAAAACGAAATCATTTCGACCCGGAACGCATTTTTGACCGGTTCTTTGTACGAAACCCAGCTTTATTCCCACAGTTATCTGACGCTTCCGTCGGACTGGCATTTTTCCAATGCCCATGAATTTGAAAAAATCCGCAATCTTTTCACCAGTTCGCTGAAAAGCTCCACCGCCGCCAAAAACGAATACTTTAATCAGGTGGTTTCCCTTCGGTTTGCGGAAATTCTGATTGAAACCTATCGTTCCTTTGCCGAAAGCGGCCGGTACGGAAATTCCCGGAATTCCAAGTCGGCTACGGCAGCCGAACGGCTGCTCGATCATATCAAGGCCAACTATTCCAGTGATATTACCCGTTCTCAGATCGAGAGGATCAGCGGCTATTCTTTTGACTATATCAATCGGGTTTTCGGCTCCCGGATGGGAATGCCGATTTTTGAGTACATTACCCATTTACGCATGGATGAGGCCCGGCGGCTTCTCACGACTTCCAATATGCGGGTCGGTGAAGTGGCTCAGGCGGTCGGAATTCACGATGTGTACTATTTTTCCAAACTCTTCAAAAAAAGCAGCGGGGTACCGCCATCCAAATACACCGGAAAAGCCGATCACCTATAAGATGTTTCAAACGGCAGGAAAACCTATTTTGGGTTTTCCTGCCGTTTTCTACTGTCGGGAGAGAAAAAATCCGGCCGGTAGAACCCGGATCCCCGTCGGGTTTATGAAAGAGAACGGGGAGTAGACCGTCGAAATACGGGAGTAGGTTGCCCGTTGGAGCGGGCTATGGTATAGTCGGGGCAAAGATCAAAACGGGAATGGCCGAAAGACCGCCCGATTTTCGGAAAGGAAGAAAGAGGATGAGTCGAACCCCCTTGGCCCTTCGTCGGCTGCCCAACTATACCGCCGCGCAGGAGGCGGCCAATACCGTAACCCATATCATCGGAGGCGCGATCGGAATTCTGGTGCTGATTTGCGGTGTGCTGCTGTGCGCTTTTCGTCGGGATCGCTGGGATCTGGTGGGAATGTGCATCTACGGAAGTTCCATGATTGCGTTGTATACGGTTTCCAGCGTTTATCACGGGCTGAAACCCGGGATGGCCAAAAAAGTAATGCAGGTGCTGGATCACTGTACCATTTATTTTCTTATTGCCGGGACCTATACGCCCATCCTTATCGGAGGACTGCGGCCGACCCATCCGGTGCTTTGCTGGGTTCTTTTCGGCATTCAGTGGGGACTGACCGCCTTCGGGGTTACCTTTACGGCCATTGATCATAACCGCTTCCAAAAACTCTCCATGGTCTGCTATCTGTGCATGGGATGGACGCTGGTGCTGGCGCTGCCGGCGGTATTGCAAAGTTTGGGGAAGGAATTTTTCGCCTGGATTCTGGCCGGCGGGGTTTTGTATACCCTGGGGGCCGTGCTGTATATGATCGGAGCAAAAAAACCGGTTTTTCATACCGTTTTTCACATTTTTACGGTCATCGGCAGCCTGCTGCAGGCCATCGGAATACTTTTTTATATGGGAACATTTTAACAGGATCTTTAAATCGGGTTCACAAATTGTTTATAAGTGCCTGCTATACTATAGTCGTACCCAAGAGAAACGGGTATCGGTTTTTTCATAATTTTTTACCCCTTTGGAAAAAGACGGCCGCAGCGGCCGTCTTTTTTCCGTCTGTCGATCAACCAAAATGATATTTGCGGCGTTATCGCCGCGTTTTCTGCTTTGTTCCCCGGGGGTGGTCGATCAAAGGCAAAAACTCCTTTTTGCGGCGGCCGGGCGGACTTTGGCTCTCGGGCGAACCGATGGGGGCCTCCTCCGAAAAGCAGCCTAAAAAAGGGCCGGGTGGAACAGCTGCCGTTTTTGGGAAAGCGAGAGAACCCGATCAGGACTTTTTTAAAATGGCCGCCAAAACGGTGATATCGTCCTCATGATGATCGGTGCGGCGACGCTTGGCGCTGGCGGCAATGCGTTCGGCCAGTTCCTGGGCGCCGTCGTTGCCCCAGACCTCGATTTCTTCGCTGATCCAGTC
>CAKSNI010000098.1 GCA_934476025.1 uncultured Eubacteriales bacterium
GGCAGCATTTCGGCCATCGGTGCTGTCGTTGAACGGATTTATCACCGCAATATTGCTTTTTACCGCTGCAAGGCCTTGTTTGTGAACCCGAACTTTTACGGGGCTGCCGCTATGCTGGTGGCGCTGATCTGTATTTATAAACTGCTTTCCGGGGTAGGAAAACCGCTGTTCTATTTTATTTGCCTGGCCTTCAACGGGATCGGAATTTACCTGTGCGGCAGCATGAGCCTTTGGGTCATTTTGTTTTTCGGAATCACCGTTATGCTGTTGCTTAACCACGAATACCGCCTGCTGGTGACATTTTTGGCGGCCTTGTTTGTGCTGTTGGTCAGTGTGATTTTGTTCCCGCATATCATTCCCCGCTTGAATGAACTTTCCACCACTACCGCCAATCGGGTTTTGATTTGGGAATTTGCCATTGAACAGATTAAAAAAGCACCGTTTCTCGGGCACGGCTTTTTCAGTTACCGATACCTTTATTATGCCAATATCGGGCAATTTCCCGAAATTTATAAGGCGTCCCTGGCTCACAATATTCTGTTGGATTCCATTTTGTGTCACGGAATTATCGGAACGGTTATTTTGGGTGCCTACGGCGTGATTTATGCCCGTCAACTGCTGGACTGCCGGGATGCTTTGTGCCGGGTAGGGGCCTCTTATCAGGTGTTTACATTTATTACGGCCGCTGCCGCCTGCATTGCGGTATACGGAATGATTGATACCACGATGATCTGGGTTCAAACCGGGTTGATTCTTCTTTTGATTTTCAGCGGAATCGGCGTACACGAGCGGCAGATCCGCCATTGGCTAAGGAAGGGTGAACAATATTGAAATGGATATTGGCTTCGGCCTCTCCCCGTCGCAGGGAATTGCTCCGGCTGATAACAAGGGAGTTTGAAGTTCGGATTTCCGATTGTCCGGAAGAAGTTCCGGCAGGGTTTCCCGTTCGAAAAGCACCGGAACTGCTGGCCCGGCAAAAGGCCGAAGCGGTGGCGGTCCGGTTTCCGGAAGATTTGGTAATCGGGGCGGATACCGGGGTGTTTTTCGGCAGAGAAATGTTCGGTAAACCGAAGGATGCGGAGGATGCTGCCCGGATGCTTCGGATTCTTTCCGGGAAAACGCACGAAGTAATTACCGGCTGTGCCCTGTGCCTGCAGAGGAAAACCCATTCTTTTTCGGTACACAGCAAAGTGACTTTTTATCCGTTTGGTGAGGACGAAATCCGGGCATATCTGCAAACCGGGGAATCGTTTGACAAGGCCGGAGCCTACGGCATCCAGGGCAGGGGCTCTTTGCTGGTGCAGCGAATTCAGGGGGATTATTACAATATTGTCGGGCTTCCGGTGGCCGCGCTCAACCGGGAAATCCGACAGTTCTGTTTGGAAGCAGAAAGGAAAAATCTGTGAAAAAACTGTTTTGTTACCTAAAGGATTATCGGAAAGAATGCGTCATGGCTCCGCTGTTTAAATTGCTGGAGGCTTGCTTTGAACTGTTTGTTCCGCTGGTGGTGGCCGATATTATCGACCGGGGAATTGCCGCAAAAAACACGGCGGTTGTTTGGCGGGATTGTTCGCTTATGCTTCTTTTGGCCGGTATCGGCCTGGTTTGTGCCGTAACGGCTCAGTATTTTGCCGCGCGGGCGGCAACCGGCTTTGCTACGAAGTTGCGCAGCGCGGTTTATTCCCATATCGGCACCCTCTCGTACCGGGAACTGGATCAAATCGGAACTTCTACCATGATTACCCGCCTGACCGGGGATATCAACCAAATTCAGACCGGAACCAATGTTTGCCTTCGGCTGCTGCTTCGCTCACCGATTGTTGTTTTCGGCGCGACGGTTATGGCCTTTACCATTGATGCCAAAACCGCCGGCGTGTTCGCGGTGACCGTTCCGGTTCTCAGCGGAATTGTTTTTGGGGTGATGGCTGCCTCGATTCCGCTTTACCGGAAAGTACAGGAAAAATTGGATGCCGTTACCCGAACCACCCGGGAAAACCTGAACGGGGTACGGGTATTGCGTGCTTTTTGCAAAGAACCGGATGAAATTCAAACCTACCGGGCAGAAAACCGGGCTTTGGCCGCTTTGCAGATGGTTGCCGGTCGAATTTCGGCGCTGACCGGTCCGCTTACCTATATTGTGATCAATTTCGGAATTATTTTTGTCATCTGGATCGGTGCCCGTCAGGTTAGCAGCGGCGTGCTGATCACCGGGCAGGTTGTGGCGCTGTACAATTATATGTCCCAGATTTTGGTGGAACTGATCAAGATGGCCAATGTTATTGTTTCTATGACCAAGTCGGCTGCCTGCGGCAATCGGGTACAGTCACTGCTAGAAATTTCTTCGTCCATGAAAAACGGAGATCGGCAGGCCGGCAATATTCAATCGGTCGAAATGAAAAATGTGTGTCTGCGCTACGCCGGCGACAGCGGGGATTCCCTGTGTGATATTTCTTTTTCGGCTCAGCCGGGCAGCCGTGTCGGAATCATCGGTGGTACCGGTTCGGGGAAAACCAGCCTGGTGAACCTGATTCCGCGCTTTTACGATGCTACGGCCGGGCAAATTCTGCTTGGGGGAGTCCCCATTACCGAATACGATCTGGATTCTCTGCGAAACCGCATTGCGGTTGTTCCGCAGAAGGCGGCCCTGTTTTACGGTACCATCCGGGAAAATCTTCTTTGGGGCAACGAATCGGCAACCGATGAAGAACTGATGCAGGCCATCCGCATGGCACAGGCGGAAGATGTGGTGCAGAAAAAAGGCGGGCTGGACGCGGTGATCGAACAATCCGGTCGAAACCTTTCCGGCGGGCAGCGTCAGCGTCTGACCATTGCGCGGGCTTTGGTTCGCAACAGCGATATTTTGATTTTGGATGACAGTGCATCGGCACTGGATTTCGCCACCGATGCTGCTTTGCGAAAGGCGCTTTCCGCTTTAAAAGGGAAAACGACGGTGTTTACGGTTTCTCAAAGGACTTCTTCCATTCGCCACTGCGAGTTGATTTTGGTACTGGATGGAGGAAAACTGGTTGGAAAGGGAACCCACGAAGAACTGATGCAAAATTGCCCGGTATACCGGGAAATAGCCGATTCTCAGTTTAAAAAGGAGGATAGGCGGCCGTGAAAAACAAAAAAACAACCGTTCAAAAGGTATTAAAACGAATCGGAAAATACCGGTTTTATCTGCTGTTTTCTCTGCTGTTGGCCCTTTGCAGCGTGGCGCTTACGCTGTATCTTCCTATTTTATTCGGCAATGCCATCGATTCAATCATTGCCGCCGGGCGGGTAGAACTTTCGGCGGTCTTTTCGGTACTCTGGAAAGCCGGTGTTTTGGTATTCATAACGGCGGTATTGCAGTGGCTGATGAACAATGTCAATAATCGGATTTCCTATCATGTTATCCGGGATTTGCGGATTGAAGCCTTTGAGAGGATTCAACGGCTGCCGCTGTCTTATCTGGATTCTCAGCGAAACGGGCAGATTGTGAGCAATGTTATTGCCGATGTGGATCAGGTGGCCGACGGACTGCTGATCGGATTTACCCAGGTATTTACCGGGGTGCTGACCATCCTGGGCACATTGGGATTTATGATCCGTTTGAATCCGCTTATTGCGACGGCGGTGGTGGTTCTTACCCCGATTTCGCTGTTGGTGGCCATGTTTATAGCCAAACGGTCTTACAAAATGTTCCGACTGCAGTCCGAAACCCGTGGAGAGCAAACCGCCCTCATCGACGAAACGGTTGCGGGCCAAAAGGTGGTAATTGCTTTCGGTCGGCAGGCCAAAAATGAAGAAAAATTCGACGAGATTAACCGGCGTTTGAATGCCTGTTCTCTGAAGGCCACCTTTTTTTCTTCGCTGACCAATCCTTCTACCCGGTTTGTCAATTCCTTGGTTTATGCGGTGGTCGCCCTGATCGGAGCTTTTTCGGCCATTTCAGGAGGACTGAGCGTCGGGGCTCTTTCCTGTTTCCTCAGCTATGCCAACCAGTACACCAAGCCATTTAACGAAATTTCCGGTGTAGTGACGGAGCTGCAAAACGCTTTGGCCTGTGCTGATCGGGTGTTTGAACTTATTGATCAACCGACCGAATCGGCCGATCCGCAAAAAGCCCTTTCTTCGGTGGACGGACGGGTGGACCTTTCTGATGTTTGCTTTTCCTATGAGCCGTCAAGGCCGTTGATCCAAAATCTGAATCTTTCGGTGAAAAACGGGCAGAAAATTGCCATTGTCGGCCCGACCGGCTGCGGAAAAACAACGGTGATTAACCTGTTAATGCGGTTTTATGATGTAGACGACGGAAGCATTGCCGTCAGCGCAGCGGACATTCGTACCGTCAGCCGCCACTCGTTGCGCCGGTGCTATGGGATGGTGTTGCAGGAAACCTGGCTGCGAAGCGGAACCGTTCGGCAAAATCTTTGCATGGGAAAACCGGATGCCACCGAAGCGGAAATGATTGAGGCATCCAAAGCGGCGTTTGCCCATGATTTTATCAGCAAATTGCCGCAAGGCTATGATACCGTGATCGCAGAGGACGGCGGAAATTTTTCGGCCGGGCAGAAACAGCTTTTGTGCATCGCCCGGATTATGCTCTGCAAGCCGCCGATGCTCATTCTGGATGAGGCTACCAGCTCGATTGATACGCGAACCGAAATGAAAATTCAGGCAGCTTTTGAAAAGCTGATGCAGTCCAGAACTACCTTTATTGTAGCACACCGTCTTTCCACCATCCGAACGGCGGATCGGATTTTGGTGATGCGGGACGGCCAAATCATCGAACAGGGCAAACATGAGGAACTGCTGCAGGCCGGCGGCTTTTATGCCGAACTGTACAACAGCCAGTTTGCCGGGGCCTGATCCCGGCAGGGAGGAAAACATTGAAACCGATTGCTTACATTGAGAGCGATTTTCGGGAAAAATTCGGGATTCCGCGCCAAAGCGGATTGGCCGATCTGCCGGCAAGAATCGTCTTTGAACCGGAATACCGGGATCCGCAGGCGCTGCGTGGGTTGGAGGATTTTTCCTATCTTTGGCTGATCTGGGATTTTTCGGGAGCGCACCGGGAAAAATGGT